>DASTCZ010000293.1:0-7597 GCA_035710585.1 Candidatus Acidiferrales bacterium
AAAGGCCATTCGCAGCCGATGGACCCGACGGATCTTTGCGCCTCCGACCTGATGCGCAAATTCCGAATCGCGTTCGCAACAGCAAAGCGCTATATGCGCTAGAGGCTAGCGTGCGGTCATCCGCGCGTCAAGCACGCGCACACGACGCCTAGCTCGTTGCGAATCTTTCACTTTGCTATAGCGCCCGCCGAAGGGTATCAAGGTATGAGTTCGCGTTTTGAGCGAGTACATCCGCGCGGCTAGAGAGGAATTCCGTATACCGTTCGGGCGTGGACTGAAGCCCGTCCGACGAAATAAACTGCTGCTCCAACTTCTCTTTTGAGATCTTATATCGGTCCAGGTAATCCATTGGTTTTTTTGAACTGATCCGAATGTTTATGCTGGGACCGATCACGGCAATGTTTGCCAGCGCGTTAATTTGCCCCTCGTCGACCTTTCCTTCTAAGAATTTGCGGGGAAAGATGTGATGCCACTGAGGCCGAAAGTCCGCCAGCAATTGAACGCCCTCAAAACCAAGTCTGTGGCCGTTCTCGTCCCAATCTTTGGCCTTGTTCCGATACGCTAGTAGGTACAACAGGAACCGTCCGAACGCCGAATCTGGGTACTCCTTAAGCATGTCCTCGCGGGTAAGAGGCCCAAACGAAAAATGGGCGAGCCGTTGCATCAATTTCTCAAGCGCGCCATGTAAAATCTGCGAGTCGAGCACGTCACGGACGTCCTCATCGAGAGACGTAGTCGCTGAGCCGCTGTATCTACCATAGCGAGACGCCTGCAGGAACCAGTAGAAAATGCCGTCAAACGTAGCGGCGTCCGGAAATTTGTTCTGCAGTGCGATGAGTGTTACTAGCGCGGTCTGTGTGGGCAGCGGGTCATTACTTAAGACTCCGTACTCGGCCAAATGCTTAATGACGTGCTTCCACGCGGCCTGACATTTGCTCCACGCCGGTCGAATCGTGGATGAGTTCCACACGTTATCGGGGATTTCTTTGTATCGGGTCTTACCCGCAGCAATAGCCGTCAGACTTTTGAACAGAAGATTAGGTCCCAAGTCGAAGCCCGACTCTTTTAACTCGCGTAGGAACGGAAGGAATTCGTCTCGCACCCAACCTGGCGCGCGAGCCGCGACTATTCCCAGATAGATGTCCGCCTCAGTGACCCTCGTCCCTCTACTGTTGAGACGCGAAAATATTTCGACTACATCTTCAAGTTCATGGTTTATAGTGACCGTCACTAAATCGTGCTCTCGAATTTTCCGAACCCGATCTAGGCGCGTATACACTTCCATTGCGTCCATTCCGTCGCAAAGCCCCTGCGCCTTGATTTCGCGAGCAAGTCCCTGCAGAACTTTTTGATCGGCGTCCTTCTGTGTGTCTAGTATGAGAAGACGTGAAAGTTTTATGTAGCGGTCCCCTTTTGATCTGCGTATCACTGCATCAGCAACATAGAAGAAGGGGGGCTCCTTAGCGTCGACGTCGAACCTGACGTCATATCTTTTGTCAGTTTTGTCCCAGTCTTCGGCCGACGCCCACCAGTACGGCTTGCGGCCGAAGAGAATGCAGAGGGCCGTGGTACGCTGCTGGCCATCCACGATCCAGAGCCCCGGGCGCTGCGCGTCCCGTGCAATTCTTTCTTCAACGCTCATGCCGCTGTTCCAAATCAGCAGACTACCTATGGGATAATCGAGCCAAAGAGACTCCACCAAATCTCGGACTTGGACAGGTTTCCAGACGAACCCTCGTTGAAACTCCGGCACGCTCAACTGGTGCCCAACGGCACGATCCACCAGTTCCCAAATTTGCAGATTTGGTTCAACAGCCATGCCCCCTCCCAATGGTTTACGTAATAAACCAGAAAGCAATTACTACATTCTGATACCAAGGCGGAAAAGGCAAGTCTGTGCTAGTTAGTTTGTTCTCGCCGCCGAAACACCCCAGACCCGCTTCGACAGTGACAGTGACCGGAAACGAAAAAAGCCGACATCAATCGTCCTCGAGGCACGCTGGAATTCACCACGGATAGTTGCCGCTCCACGCGCGTCAAGCAGGCGCAGGGGAATGATTCAGTCTAGGTACGCTTTCGTGATTCCAGACCGAGCTCAGCGGTGCTCCGGCGCTTTGCTGCGTTCGTGCGGCGATGGTTTCGGGGAGGTTCCTTTTCTGAGCCCTGCCTTAGCGATGGCTATTCCACGGTCGCGAAGTTTCTCGAGAATTCGGATTTTTTCCGTAAAGCTTAGCGCGGCCAGCTTCTTTCGAAGTTCAGGATTGGACATCTTCGGCTCCGAGATATTTCTTCGAAAATTCCTGCCACTTCTTCGTCAGCCCGTGCCGCTGCAGAATTCCCTGCAGCATCCGACTGTCCAACGCGCCCTGTTCCAGAAACGCCAGAATTCTCAGGTAATCCTTCGATCGGCCCGTGCGCAGCGCGATGGCGGCGAGGTGTTCGGCCGACATGATCCGAGTCGAAGCACCGTCAGCTGACGTTTCAACGGCTTCTTCGATCGCTTCCTGTTCCAGTGCATCGGACGGAGTCAAAAACTGCACGGGCCACCCTTCAATTATTATGTACTGACCTTCCGTCGCATACTTCGCGAGGCCCAGGTATTCGTAGATTGGAGCCAAACTGACCAGAACTTTTCCCGGCGGTTGCGCAAGCGACACAAACACATCTACGTCATAGGTCGCCGCTGGCTCGGTATAAAAGGTCGCGCCAACCGCACCGCCGATGGCGTAAGCCGAAATTACGCCGTCAGCCTTCATCCGGTTCAACACTTCGAAAACTTGTCTCAATGCGCCGACCCTCGTCTATTGTGAGACAAGTCTGAGAGCAACCCAACGGTTTATCGCGATGGGCAGATCGTTGGTCACGTCCGTAGGCGCTTTCAAAATGCTTTGAGCTGATTCAGATAGCCTTCGAAATTCCTCTTAGTTTCGACCAGCGAATCCCCGCCGAATTTTTCGAGAAATGCCTGCGCGAGCGTAAACGCCACCATCGCTTCGCCGGCCACGCCTCCCGCAGGCACCACGCAAATATCGGAGCGCTCATACGCGGCCTTCACCTCCTGCTTGGTCGCGAGGTCCGCTGTCTGCAGCGGCTTGCGCAGAGTGGAAATGGGCTTCAGGTAGCCGCGCACAATCACATCTTCGCCATTGGTGATTCCGCCCTCCAGGCCTCCGGCGCGATTCGTTGGCCGCGTGAACTTTTTCGTTTCGCCGTCATAACCAATCTCGTCCTGCACTTCCGATCCGTACGAGCCCGCCGCCGTCACGCCTCGCCCGATCTCCACCGCTTTGACAGCCTGAATGCTCATCACTGCTCGCGCGAGGCGGCCGTCGAGCTTTTCGTCCCACTGCGCGTGCGAACCGAGCCCGGGAGGAACGCCGTGCGCCACGACTTCGAAAATTCCGCCGACGGAGTCGCCCGCGCGCAGCGCTTGGTCCACTTCAGCCTTCATTTTTTCCTGCACCGCTGCATCGACGCATCGCAGTGGCGATTCGAGATCGGCGCAGACCTTCTTGATTTCTTCCCAAGAAACGGCACGATCGAGCGCGACTTTGCCGACCGCGATCACGTGGCTCAAAACGCCAATCCCAAATTGCACCAGGAAGGCTTTCGCCAGAGCTCCCGCTGCGACGCGCGCTGCTGTTTCTCGAGCAGAGGCTCTTTCCAGAATGTAGCGCGCATCGTGCAGATTGAATTTCAGCGCGCCTGCCAGGTCGGCGTGGCCCGGCCGCGGAGCGGTGAGCACGCGCTTAGCATCGTCCGCGCCGTCGCTATCTTCGACGGGCAGCGCCTTTTCCCAATTCGCCCAGTCGCGATTTTGGATCATCAGAGCGATGGGCGCGCCGATGGTCTGCCCGTGCCGGATGCCTGCAAGTGCTTCAGCGCGGTCTTTCTCGATCTTTTGCCGGCCACCGCGGCCGTAACCCAGCTGGCGCCGGTGCAATTCCGCGGCGATGAAATCAAGATCAATCGGAACGCCGCAAGGAATTCCCGAAACCCACGCGATCAGAGCCTGGCCGTGCGATTCTCCTGCGGTTACGAATCGAAGCATTGCACTCCGTTAAAAACTCTTTGCGTTTCGCCGCGAAGATTGCGAGTCTAATCGTTCACAAATTCTGTGTCCATGCGTCCAGACGACTAGACCATGCTTTCGGAAGCGCTAACCATTTGAGCATGAGCGCGCGTTCTGAGAAAATCGGTGCGTTCTGCGCCCGGCCTCCGGCCGGAACCTAGCCCATGACGCCGAAACAAAACACAAAGACTGCTGCGCCGCGCGAGGACGCAAATCCGGTGGAAGCTCCGGCCGGCCCCGCGCTGCCCAAAGGCGTCAAGGTTTATCCGATCGTGAAATACGGCGATCCGATTCTCGAACGGCAATCGAAGCCGGTAATGACCTTCGACGCTGACCTGCAGCAACTTTGCGCCGACATGTTTATCTCCATGTACGCCGCGCAAGGCGTGGGTTTGGCGGCGCCGCAGATCGGCGTCGATTTGCGGCTTTCTGTGATCGACACTTCGGTGGGAAAAAATCCCGAAGCGAAAATCGTCATCGCCAATCCGGAAATCATCCATGCCGAAGGCGAGCAGCGCGAAGACGAAGGCTGCCTTTCGCTCCCCGGGTTTCGCGGAAACGTGCTGCGTCCGCTTTTCGTAACCGTGCGCGCGCAGGATGCGTTCGGCGAAACATTCGAGATGCGCGGCGAAAATTTGCTCGCGCGCGCTTTCTGCCACGAAATCGATCATCTGAACGGCATTCTCTTCATCCAGCATCTGAGTCTTTTGAAGCGCGACATGATCCGCCGCCGCATCAAGAAACTTCGCAAAGCGGGCGAGTGGTAGAACGAACTTGAGCGCTGAGCGCGCCACCGAAAACCCTTCTGCACCATTGCGACTGGTGTTTTGCGGCACTCCGGACTTTGCTGTTCCCACTTTGCGGGGATTGATCGCCGAGCCGCTTTTCCGCGTCGAAGCCGTCATAACACAGCCCGATCGGCCGCGAGGCCGCGGGCAGGAAATTTCCGCTTCTCCCGTAAAAGAAGCGGCGATCGCCGCAGGCTTGTACGTTTTCCAGCCGGAGAGCATCAAGTCGGAATCCGCGCTGCAATTTTTCGATCGCATTCGTCCCGACGCGGTGGTGATCATCGCGTACGGCCAGATCGTTCCGCAGCAATTGCTGGAAATTCCGCGGCTCGGATGGATCAATTTGCACGCATCGCTTTTGCCGAAATACCGCGGCGCCGCGCCGGTCAATTGGGCGATCATGAATGGCGAACGCCGCACTGGAATTTCCACGATGCAAGTAGACGCGGGAATGGACACGGGCGCACTTCTGATCCAGATGCCGATGGAAATCGCCGAGGATGAAACCGCTCCGGAGCTGGCCGCGCGAATGGCCAACACCGGCGCGCCGCTGGTGATGAGCACGCTCGTAGCGCTGGCGAGCGGAACGATTTTGCCGCGCGCGCAAAATCCGGAGGGTGCGACGCGCGCGCCGATTCTGAGAAAAAAGCACGGGCTGATCGATTGGAAGCTCGGCGCATCCGAGATTTACAACCGCATCCGCGGACTTGCGCCGTGGCCGGGCGCGTACACGAGTTTTCGCGGACAGATCTGCCACGTTTGGGGAAAACCCGATTCCGCGCCTGCGAATTCCGGATCGCGAGCGCCGGGATCGATCGATACAAGTGAAGGAAAATTGACGGTGCAATGCGGAAACGGCACCCGACTCGAAGTGACGGAGCTGCAAATCGAAGGGCGGAAGCGAATCGGCGCGCGCGAATTCCTGAATGGCGCGAGAATCGCGGCCGGCGAAGCGTTTTCTTCTGCGGCACAGAGCGAGGCGGTTTCGCAGCGGAAAAGCTAGCGCAGAGTGGTAAGTTAATTTCGCCAAATCCACGATGAACTTCAAAGACAGAATCCAGTGGTTGCTGCGAATGAGCGTGCTCGTATTCGTGCTCGCGGCGGCGGCATTTTTGAGCGCGATCACCACGATGCGCATCGCCATTCGCGGGCGCCAGGTCTCGATGCCCGCGATCGTCGGACTGAAAACCGCTGACGCGCAAAAACTTTTGGCGAGCAACGGCCTCGGCATGAAAATTTCCGACAAAGTGTACGACGCCGCTCCCGTAGGCAACGTCGTTCGGCAATCGCCGGCCGGCCGCGCGCAATTGAAATCTGGCCAGGACGCGCACGTCATTGTGAGCCTGGGCCCACTGCGGGTGCCGATTCCCGATCTCGAAGGACAAACGGTTCGCGTGGCGCGGATCACCCTGATGCAAAATGGACTGCAGCCCGGCGAAGTGACCGCGCCGTATCTCGATACCGCTGCGCCGGACACAGTGGTCGAGCAGGATCCGAAGCCGGGCGCGAATGCGTCGAGTCCGCACGTCGATCTGCTCGCTCCGCTGGGGCCGCGCCAGCCCGCGTTCATCATGCCGTACGTGATTGGGCTGAATTCGACCGATGCGCAGCGGCCGTTTCTGCTGGCGGGGCTGCACAATGTGAAGGCGACTCCGACTCCCGCTCCGCAATGGCCGGTGGGAACGGTGATCGACCAGACGCCGCTGGCGGGCACTCGCGTCTCTGCGGACAGCACTATCGAATTGAAGGTTGCCTTCCCTGCTCCGCCTCCTGTGAACCCTGCGCCTGTGCCGCCGATTCATCAGTAGTCGAAGGACGTTCCCGAATTGGGACTTTCGTGAGTTATGTTGAGTAGTATCAGAGAAAACTCCCACTTTTTCGTAAGGATGTGAAACTAAAGCTAGTTGCGGACGCGAGGCGGCTAAGGATATGAAGCTAAATGTACTTAGCTTCGAAAATGTCACGGATGAGCCGGGCTGTACCCCCCACCGTTCTACCCCCTCCCCCTATGTAGAGCAGAAGTTATTTGAAACAAAATACTTAGGTCAAAAATACGTGACAAAGAGTTCGTAAGTTGTTGATTCTGGGTCGTCCGCCACTAATCACCTTAGGTTAATACCGCGGGTCCGATAGCGCAGGATCCGTCGAAATTTAGTGCTCGCCCTTCGGCCGACGCCCATCGACTATAGTTACTCTAATAGCATTACTTCCGTAGGTAGTCAATAGGAAAGGTTTTTCCCGCGAGAGTGCCAATTCGAACCGGCAGATCGAGCCGCGTCGGAATTCAAAGGAATGAATTCGCAAACCTAAAGGGCGCCCGAGGCGCGCCGTCCGGGCGTTAGTTTAGCGCCTTCGAGATGAGACCACCCGGCGGTCACCAATTGGCAGAGCGTCTTGCCAAGCCGAATCAATGACCACCGCGATTCCCGCCGCTGCAGGATCGATATCCATTCTGAAGGTAAGTTGTCGCTCCACCCCTAAGGACGAGGGGCGGTGCACCCTTGCTGCCTTAAGAAAGCGTCGGCTATTCGTGGCGGAGGGCCACTAGGGGGTCAATGCGGGAGGCACGGCGGGCCGGGAAATAGCTGGCGGCCAAGGCGACGGCGACGATTGCCAACACCCCGATTCCGAGGGAGCCGGCGTCTGCGGGTGAGACGCCGTAGAGGAGAGACGCCAACGTTCTCGCAAACCCGTAAGCTGAAACGGATCCGAGGAGGACTCCCGCAATGAGGGGATA
>DASTCZ010000294.1:0-3824 GCA_035710585.1 Candidatus Acidiferrales bacterium
CCGCGGCCCAAATCCGAGATGCACGAAAAGTGACGCTGATCCCGGTCCGCCGTTATACGAAAACGAAACCGGCCGCTTCGAAATATCTCCCGGATCGTCTTTCGTGTACGCCACGTAGAAAAACGTCGTCTTCGGATTCCCTTCGTCATCCTTGATCACGTAATCGCCGGCCGTCGCAGTGTAATTGATCGTCTGGCCGCCAACGCGCGCCGTGTGGTGCGTCACCGATTGCTTTTCTTCCGGAGGAGGCAAGCGCCGCTGCTGATCCTGCGCGTTTGCGTTGCCCTGTTGCTGCTGCGCCTGTTGCGCCGCAGGGTTTCCTCCGCGCCGCCCGCCCGGATTTTGCTGCTGATCATCCGGATTCCCTCGCCGCCCCTGGGCGCCCGCAACTCCCGCGCACAAAATCACCGCCAACGCCGCGCCGTAAATTTTCTTCGCGTTCATCGCTATCTCCCCTCTCCCTGCGGCGCCGAATTCGCAGTGATGAACTCGTCCACGTCCTTGTGCAGCTTGGCGTGCGCTTTTTCGTCGATGTAAACCATGTGGCCCGATTCGTAGTAGCTGAACGAAATATTTTTCCGAATGTCCGGCTCCAGCCCCATGTGCGCCACCGTGTACTCGATTCCGTAAAAAGGCGTCGCGAAATCGTAGTAGCCGCACACCACTAGCACTTTCAAATGCGATTGTTGAGTCATTGCGCTGCGCAACGTCTCCGCCACCAGATTATTTCCCGTCTGGTCCCACGGCTGCACCGCTGCAGTCACCGTGTAATACATGTCCGTGTTCCAATTCAGCTCCCGTCGCGCGTAATCTTGAAAATCCGCGACCCACGCGCCTTCGTACGAAGCCTCGCTCGGATCGTATTCATCGCGCTCGCCCGCCGCGTCCGCGTCCATTCCCTCGAACCGCGAATCGAGCCGCCCCACCGTCCTCCGCTTGTCGCGCTCCAGCTCCTTGAACCACCGCTGCGACGCAACTCGCAGATTTGTCTCGTCGATGTATTTCGGCGAAAGCCCCGTAAACCGCGCGATCTGCGCGATGATTTTCTGCCGCTCTGCGCCCGCGAGCTTGTCGCCTTTCAGCAGTGCGTCGTGATACGGCCCCTGCGCGAATTCGCGCGCCTGCTGCACCAGCTGGTCCACCGGCTCGCTCTGCAAATCCTGCGGCAGCATGTGGTGATACCACGCCGTCGCTACCATGCTCGGGAATGGGAAAAGCGTCCGCGCATCCGGGTCCGCCGTCGCAAACGCCACCGTGCTCACCAGCACGATCCCGTTCAAATAAATTTCATGCCGCCGCTGCAGAATCCCCGAAAGCTGCGCCGAGCGCGTGGTCCCGTAGCTTTCTCCGATCAAAAATTTCGGCGAGGCCCAGCGCTGATTCTTCGTGATGTACTGGTAAATGAAATCCGAGAAATAATTCGCGTCTTCGATAATTCCGTGAAACTGCGCCGGATTCTCTCCCGGTGCGGGCCTCGAATATCCCGTCGAAATTGCGTCCACGAACACGATATCGGTCGCGTCGAGAAACGATTCGTTGTTGTTCGTCAACGCGTATGGCGCCGCGAGCCCGTGGCCATCGGGTGTCAGCACTGGCCTCTTCGGCCCGAATCCCAGATGCACGAAGCAGGAAGCCGAACCGGGCCCGCCGTTATACGAAAAAGAAACCGGTCGCTTTGCGATGTCATTCACGCCATCTTTCGTGTACGCCACATAAAACATCGTCGCCTTCGGCGTGCCGGCATCGTCGCGAATGATGTACGTTCCCGCGGTCGCGGCGTAATTGATCTGCTGCCCGCCAATCGTCGCCGAATGGTGCGTCACTGAGCTTCGCTCTTCCGGCGGGCGCCCGCGCTCCGCATTCGTCGCCGCTTGTTCGCTCGTCGTGGCGCCACCGCGCCGTCCACCCGGCGCCTGCTGCATCTCCGAATCCGGAGGATTGCCGCGCCGCCCTTGCGCCGCCACCGCTCCCGCGGCCATCAAAACCGCCATCGCAACGATGCCGATGCGATCGAATCTCATCGCCCCGTCCTTTCCGAAACTCCGACACAACCACTCGCGCAGATTTCCCGCTGCAGAAATTCAAAGAGGAATCAGGGCGTGAGACGCCGCAGACCGCTGCCAAGTTTCATTTTCGCACTGATCGAATTCAAATTGCGTTGAAGATACTTCCGGGATTAGCTTGCCGGGACTAAACGGTACGCCGAAATGCTAACAAGGCCAGAAGTTCGAAAACGAGATTCGATTTCATCCGAGAATTCGCGCGACCGCCGCAGGTCGCCTACTGGGTTCCTTACACGAGACGGATACTCGTCATAGGTTCTCCCTGCCAGACGCCTTCCCGCCTCAGCTTTGCGAACGCCGCCCCATTGCTTGAAGAAAAACGGAACCTGCGCGTCCCTGCATTGATCGCGAAGAGAAAGCACCCACTCTTTTCGTATCGGTCGTGCACCCGCTCCGCTTTCTCCTCCGACAATGACCCAGTCAAGTCCAGAAAGATTCACTCGCCCCAAGTCTTCTAACAAGGGCTCGACCGATAAGAATTTCATCGCAGCTTGTGCTGCACGCAGATCTGATACTCTCGGCAAACCGCACCGCTTGTTCTCAACACTGACGCCCCACCAAACATGCGGCTTACTCGCGGCAAACCTCAATTTAGAGGACAAGAGCTCCCTCAAACGCCCGGACCGCTTTGTCAGAACCTGAAATGTGTGCCATTCGGCCTTGACCATGACTTCCGCGACGGCTTGAATGTATTCGTCCGGCACGTTCTCGTGAAACAGATCGCTCATCGAGTTGACAAATACCATCTTCGGCTGGCGCCACCTCAGCGGCTCGCCCAGTTTTTCAGGAACCAATCGGAGATCGAACCCCTGCTCATACGGATGCCCCCTCACGCCGCGAAATCGCTCGGCAAATGTTTCGGCATAGCAATGCGCGCATCCAGGGCTGATCTTTGTGCATCCGCGCACAGGGTTCCAGGTTGCATCAGTCCATTCGATGGTCGATTTGTCGCTCATGCGATTGCGTGCGCCTCAGGAAAATGTATTTGATCGTTCCCTGTAATCCCAGTCCTCTTGGAGGAGATTCGCGTTACGGTCACCTCATTACCTTCCATGCTTTTTAACACGTTTCTATAGTGCTTCTCGAGGAACGGAAGTTGCCAAGTCTGTTGAACGATTTGGTCGAACGTCTTCGTCTGGCCGCAAAAGGTTCTCAAGAGTATCTCTCGCAGTTCGATCTCTGTGGGCGTCTCAGAAATCAAAATGCCCTGAGATGAGCCTGAGTAGTCGAACGTGCCCTCTTCATCTCCAAGCGGCCACATTACGGATTTCATAAGATTGACAGCTTTTATGTGATTACAGGCGTGGATTAAATAATATTTTGTGCGGTCGCCTCGCGTGAGGTCCTCAGGGTCGAATCGAATTTTGAACTCCAACACAAACCTCGCCTGAAGACGAGATTTGAAAAACTCAAGAAACGCAGCTTCCCGACTCTGTCCTCGGTCCGACATGAAAGGTTGGCCCTGCCATGCAACATCTCCAAACAAACGGTCAATGCGGGCGCGTTCCGAAGGGTTGTTCAAGTCACGGTTAATTTGATACCACATTAAGTTGATCATCAATTCAGTTTGCGGTCGCCTAAGGATCTGGTTTAGCACACTAAGCGAGAGCGGATGACCATATGGATCGACGTTCACGAAGGTCGGTACCCCTCCGCCTAACTTCCCCAGTAGCGACGGGATGGCTTCTTCGGAATCGGCGCAGTGAGTTTCTACTGATAGGTTCTGCTCAAGCTGTGAGCCGAGCGCTAGCGCTCGCTGAA
>DASTCZ010000295.1:0-2950 GCA_035710585.1 Candidatus Acidiferrales bacterium
GTTTTGCAGCGTGGCCGCGTCCGCCGCGCCAAGCTCTACTACCTGCGCGCGCTCAAAGGCAAAGCCGCCCGCATTCGTTCCGCGGGCCGCGCCACCGAAATCGAAAAGCCCGAAGTGCAAGTCGAAGCCGTCGCGAAGTAATTCCGCGGCACAGATTCACCCCCGTTTCATCTATATAATCGGAAGCCGCCGCGTCGTCGTGGCGGCTTTATCATTTTTGTCGTCGGGAGACCTCCATGCTCCGTCGCCTCCGCTTTCCGCTACTCGTCATCGGCGCAATTTCAATCTTCGCCGTTGGATTCGCCTCCGGCCAGGCCGCGAAATTCCATTTCGGCCAACCGAAAACGATCTTGCAAATTTCCATCCTCAAATTCCGCGACGGCGTCACCGACGCGCAGGAGGCCGACGTCCTCAACGGCGTCAAGCGCATGGCAGGCGAAATCCCCGGCATCAAAAATGTCTGGATCAAGGCCGATCATCTCGACCCGCGCAATTTCGACGCTGCCTTCGTCATCGAATTCGCCAGCCGCGAAGCCGCCGACAACTACGCCGAATCGCCCATCCATGCCGAATGGAGCCGCAAGCTCCAGCAAATCCGCGAAGCCAGCATCTCCCCGCAGATCACCAATCCCTGACAAAATTCGCTCGCCTCTCCGCGCGCTCCGGTGATACGCTCCGCCCCGCAAATTTGAATTCGCATAAGCGTGCACCTCGGCGCGTCTTCGGACCCTGAAAGAAAAATTTACGCTGTGGCTGTGCGGATGTGCATTCCCGCGCGCCCGCGCCCGGAGGCATCCTGATGGATACCAAGAAACTCATCATCGCCATCCTCGCGGGCTTCGCCGTGCAAATGGGCGGAAATTTCCTGGTGCACTCCGTCTGGCTCAAAGACGAATACGTCTCCACCGCTCAGCTCTGGCGCATGCCGGATGAAATCACCAGCCGCATTTGGGCCATCGCCATCGCCGCGCTCGTCTACGTCATCGGCGCCGCGCTCATCTACGCCAAGGGCATCGAAGACAAGCCCTGGCTCATGCAGGGCCTGCGCTTCGGCATTCTCCTCACCATGATTCAGGCGTTCTACAGCAACGTGATCATGTGGGTCGTGATGCCCCTGCCCCACGAGCTCTCCGTGAAGATGCTCATCGGCGATACCGTCGTCTCATTTCTCCTCGCGCTCGTCCTCGCCGCCGTCTATCGCCCCCAATTCGAAGAAGCCTGAACGCACATCTCGCGCTGTCTGTACTCACGGACAGTTGGCTCCGCCGCGCTGCACCGCGCAAACTTTGTTTGACAGTTTTCCCGCCGTAAGGCAAAACACTTGAGGCTCTCGCGCACTCCGGCAGCCCAGAAAGATTTCCAAGTTGAAAAAGCAGCTTCGCATCGCCTACGCGCTCGCCATCTCCGCCGCTCTCGCCGGACTTGGCGTCACGCTCCACCGCCGCAGCCAGGCCGAGCGCGCCTTCGAACGCGAAGCTCTCTACGCCACGCAGCAGGCGCGCACAGCCGCCACGCAAGCCGTGCTCTACACCAGCGCACGCGTCGTCGCCGGAGCCAATTTCAATGATTCCCTCCGCCGCATGGGCGTCGATCCGCTCAGCGCCACTTCGATCACCAGCTCCATCCAATCCGTTTTCGACGTCCGCCGCTTTCACGCCGGAAATTCTCTCGACATCGGCCGCACTGTAAACGGCGTCCTCCGCTCCGTCCGCTATCAGATCGATGCCGACCGCATCCTTTATGTCGCGCCGAAAAATAGCGGCTACGAGGCCGAAATCCGCCAGATTCCTTCGCAGACCGACACCGTCACCATCACCGGCACCGTCCACGAATCCTTGTGGGAAGCCGTCACCGGCGCCGGCGAATCTCCCGAACTCGCCATGCGCCTCGCCGAAATCTTCGGCTGGGATCTCGATTTCTATACAGACACGCGCCAGGGCGACACTTTCCGCATCATCCTCGAAAAGAAAACCTATCTCACCGGCAAAACCGCCGGCTACGGCCGCATCTTCGCCGCCGAATACGACAATGCAGGCCATCCCTATCAAGCCGTCCTCTTCCACGATTCCACCGGCGCGCCCGCCTACTACGCCGCCGACGGCAGCTCGCTCCAGAAAGCTTTCCTCCGCTCGCCGCTGAAATTCGCCGCGCCCATCACCTCGCATTTCAGCCAGTCGCGCTTTCATCCGATCCTGAAGACTTACCGCCCGCATCTGGGCATCGATTACGCCGCGCCAACCGGCACCCCCGTGCAGACCATCGGCAATGGCCGCGTGATTTTCGCGGGCTATAGCGGCGGCGCCGGCAACCTCGTCCGCATCCAGCACTCCAATGGCTTCGAGACGATGTACATGCACCTCTCGCGCATCCTCGTCCGCGCCGGCCAGCACGTCGAGCAGGGCGAACGCGTCGGCCTCGTCGGCATGACCGGCCTCGCCACCGGCCCGCATCTCGATTTCCGCATTTTGCAGAATGGCCAATTCCGTAATTTCCTCACGCTCCATTTGCCGCCCGCCGAACCCGTCGCGCGCAACGCCTTCGCCGAATTCGCCGCCGCCCGCGATCGCTGGGTCCCCGCGCTGGCCACGAACGCCACTCTCGCCGCCACTGCGCCTGCTCCTTCACGCTCGCCCGCGGCACCCGCGAAGTCTCTGTCCCCATCCGGCGGCGGCTTGCCCTGAACCGCTTCCGCGAATGGCCGACGCGGTTTTCCGCCTTCTGCCTACCGCCTTCCGCCTTCGGTTCACCCTGCTTCCTTGCGTCCCTGGCTCCCTGCTTCGGGCCTCTCCCCGCCCGGAAAAACCCTTTGCTTAATTCACCCTTTCCGCTATGATGCCCCCGCATTTGTTGCTCTTGAAACCTTGAGACCGTAAACGAAGTGCGGCGACTGAATTATTCGCTGCACTTTTTTTTGCTTCATGCAAGGGGACCGAGCGATCGGACGAGCAGC
>DASTCZ010000296.1:0-9278 GCA_035710585.1 Candidatus Acidiferrales bacterium
ATCATCGTGGTGGGGAATTTTCTGCTGGATGTGAACGGCCCGCGCGCGGCTGCTCGTTCGGACGAATTTAAGCTCCTTGTCGGCGCTCTGCAACCGAAGGCCGACCGGCGGCCATTTCCCGAAATTGAAGAGCACTTACCGGACGCGGGACTTGTTCACGGTTCGGAGCGATACATCATCGGGACTTGGGGCCTCGCGACGTTTGTGCCGATCGCAAACGGCGATTGGGCCGGGTTCGAACAAGGCGCGGAAGCGCTTCTGGCCAAATACCGGCACGGGGGCGAGGAATCTTCTCTGCTCGTTATCGAGTACCCGACGCAGCAAATCGCGGGAGCGCACGCGGAAAAGATTTCGTCGGTCGCCGCGAGCGCAAATTCCGCTTTGCCTTCCAAGGGCCACCCAGCCATCATCGTAAAGCGAACGGCCAACCTGGTCACGCTTGCGCTCAGCGAGAATTCACCTGCCTATGCACAGTCATTGCTCGGACAGGTCCATTTCGGGCACGACGTGATGTGGAATGAGCCCTCGTTCAAAGCCAAAGAGCCAAAATTTAACGTGATGGTGGTAGGCGCGTTTCTCGGCACAGGAGTGATCCTCGTGCTCGCCATCATTTCCGGGTTTGGCTTCGGAATCGTGCGAATCGTTTTGAAGATTTTTTTTCCAGGCAAGGTCTTCGATCGACACCGCTCGATTGAGATTATTCAGCTGGGCATTTCCGGCCGGCCGATCGACACGAAGGATCTCTTCTAATCCCTCTAGATTGCACAAAGATGGGGCGCAAAATCTGAGGATTTCTGTGGATTTCCGCGTAAACATTTGAAATTGCTGGCACTTAAAGCCCTTTGGTTTGTTGGAGTTATTCGCTTGACGCGCGCGACGGCGCTCCACTAGACTCCGCCGTGAGGAAATGAGTTTTAGGGCCTTCCGCGCATTGGCCTTGAAACAATTCTCCCCTCGGGAAGGCCCGCGAGCTTCGGCTCGCGGGCCTTCTGCTTTCTAGCGCACAAGTCTGCTGCAATAACGAGCGCAACGCAGCTCATGCTCCAAGCTATTCTCGCTACGATTGGGAACTTTTGTTGCGAACCGCGCGTATTCCTGTTGACGGTCAACATGAGCGTAGATCGGACTCGCGTTGACCGTTTAGTGGAGCGTCGTCGAAATGCCGGAGATCGCTGATCGGTCGGAAGTCTTGCAGGGCACGCTCGACCTGATGATCTTGAAGACGCTCGAGTCGCTGGGGCCACTGCACGGGTATGGAATAGCGCGGCGCATCGAGCAGATTTCGAACGATTTCCTCTACATGAACCAGGGGACGATCTACCCCGCCCTGCTACGGCTCGAACAGCGGGGATGGATCCGGTCGAAGTGGGGGACTTCGGAAAACAACCGCCGGGCGCGCTTCTATTCCATCACGGAGAAGGGCGAGAGGCAGCTAACCGCCGAGACGAAGAACTGGCAGCGGGTAGCGGCCATGATGAGCCGCCTGCTTGGAAAGCCGCAGGAGAGCTGACCTGATGCTGCTGAGCGAAATCGTCTGCCGGATCCGCGGACTGTTTCGCAAACGCGCTCACGACGATGATCTACGCGACGAGATCGAGACGCACCTATCGCTGGCCGCCGAGGAAATGCAACGCAACGGAGTAACAGGTCGCGAAGCGGCGGTCGCGGCGAAACGTCATTTTGGGAACGTGGAATATGCAAAGGAAAGCTACCGGGAACGGAGGAGCCTGCCCGTGGTCGAGACATTTCTGCAAGATGTGCGTTACGGCGCTCGAGTGCTGAGGAAGAATCCCGGATTTAGCTGCGTCGCGCTTCTGACGCTGGCTCTCGGAATCGGGGCTACCGTCTCGATTTTCAGTGTCGTCAACGCGGTTCTTCTGCGGCCGCTTCCCTTCCCGCAGGGCGACCGGCTGATGGAGGTCCAAGAATCGATCCCGAAGGTTTCGCCGGGGCAATATCCTGTTTCGGCCCCAGACGTTGCAGATTTTCGTCGCATGAACCATTCCTTCGAGGACCTTGGAGCATATGCAAATCAGGGGCGCGATCTTTCCGGAGGAGGCACGCCGGAGCGGGTCATGTCCGCGCGGACCTCGGCGGCTATATTCCGAATTCTGCGCGTCGCACCGGTTATCGGACGGACATTTACCGACGACGAGGACGCCGAGGGGCACCACGTGGTGATCCTGAGCTACGGAACCTGGAAATCACGCTACGGCGGCGACGCCGGAATCCTCGGCAAGACAGTGCTTCTGGACCGTGAGCCGTACCAGGTGATTGGCGTGATGCCTTCAGGCTTCCAGTTCCCGTTACAGGGCACACCATTTTTCAGACCGGCCCAGGTCTGGACGCCGATTGCCTTCGACCAGAACGACTTGACCAATCGCGCGGACAACTTCGACTTCGGCGTGATCGCACGGCTGAAAGATGGAGCCAGCACGAGCACGGCGAATTCAGATGTGCAACTGTGCGCGCGACAAATCCAGCAACAGTTTTACCCGCAGCAGTTCAAGAGTTCGGCGGAATTGGAAGCGAGCGTGATGCCGCTGCGCGATCTGCTGGTTGGGTCTTCGAGCCGGTTGCTTTGGCTGCTGCTCGGAGCTGTCGGTACGCTGCTGTTGATCGCATGCGCGAATGTGGCGAATCTGCTTCTGACGCGCGGAGCGGAGCGGCAGAAGGAGATTTCGGTGCGCGTGGCGCTGGGAGCCGCGCGCTTCCGGCTGGTGCGTCAGCTTCTAGTGGAAAGCACGCTGCTCAGTTTGCTTGGTGGGGTGTGCGGGCTGGGAGTGGCTTTGCTTGCCGTTCGGACGCTGGAGACGCTTGCCGCGAGGGTGCTGCCGCGCGCACAAGAAATTTCGCTGGATGCACGGGTGCTGTGGTTCACGATCGGCATTTCGGTCTTGTGCGGAATCGTCTTTGGCACGCTGCCTGCCATCGCGGCGACGCGAACGAGACTTCAGGAGACGCTCAAGGAATCTTCGCGGGGCTCCTCGGCTGGGCACGGGCAGCGGCGGCTGCGCGATGCTTTCGTGGTGTTGCAGATGGCGCTGGCGGTGCTCCTCGTTGCGGGATCGGGTCTGTTGATTCGAAGCTTCATTCGAGCGCGAGAGACCGATCCGGGATTCCAGCCGGAGAATGTCGTATCGTTCGCGATCGCCATCCCCAATTCCCAGTATCCAAAGGGCGACCAGGTACAAACTTTCTTCTCGAGTCTCAATACGAAGATCGCTGCTATGCCGGGCGTACTTTCCGTGGGAGAGAGCAGTGATCTGCCCTTGAATTCGACCTGGCAGCATCTTTTTACGGCGGAGGGACATGAGGCAGAGGACGCAAACTCGTTGCCGGCGAATTCGCACACATTGGTAGACAGCGGATATTTTTCGACGCTGCGAATTCCGCTGATTCGCGGACGCCTGTTCACCGATGTCGAGATGCTCGGCAAGTCAGACGT
Source organism: Candidatus Acidiferrales bacterium (assembly GCA_035710585.1). GTDB lineage: Bacteria > Acidobacteriota > Terriglobia > Acidiferrales > UBA7541 > DASTCZ01. The sequence goes on from DASTCZ010000296.1 coordinate 3,449, forward strand.
TTTGGTGATCAGCGACGGCATGTCGCGCCGCTACTGGCATGGTGAGGATCCGATCGGGCGGAGATTGAAGTGGGGCACGGCAGCTTCAAATAACGAGTGGCTTACGATCGTCGGCGTGGTGGGCGACGTGAAGCAGGGGCCGCTCGATTCCGAAACGCTCGCCCACACCTACGAGCCGATCCGGCAGGTGTGTAACCCGGCTTACCGGCCAAATCCGACGGACGCCGCGACATGCGGATACCGGCAGCGATTCCTTCTGGTGCGAGCGCAAATGACTACGGCCTCATTGATGCCGGCTGTCCGTTCAATCGTTTCGCAACTCGATCCGCAACAGCCGATCGGGCGCGTGCAGGAGCTCGATGAACTAGTGAGCGCATCGCTTGCGCCGCGGCGATTTAACACGCTATTGCTTTCGATTTTTGGCGGAGCGGCGCTGCTGCTGGCGGCGGTAGGCATCTACGGCCTGCTGGCCTACAACGTGACCCGGCAGACGCGCGAGTTTGGCGTGAGGATGGCTCTCGGTGCGTCGCGACGCGATATCTTGAAGTTGGTGCTCTCGAAGGGAGTCGCGCTCGCGTTAGTCGGGCTTGCGATTGGGATCACTGCGTCGCTTGGGTTGACGCGGTTGATGACGAGCCTTCTTTACGACACGAAAACGACCGATCCGGCCACTTTTGTAACAGTGGCAGCGTTTTTTCTGGGCGTGACGCTCGTAGCGTGTTGGCTGCCCGCGCACCGCGCAACGAAAGTCGATCCGCTGACAGCGCTGCGCTACGAATGAACCGCTGGAGCGCTGCGCTTCGTCGCAGAAAACTGTGATCGCTTAATCAGGGGCGGCGAGGTTTTTCAGCGAGCCGGATGTTTCGACGTCAACGTCTACCGTCTTGCTCACGCGCAGCAGAAACGTGCTCGGGTTCTTGAGTCCCCAATCCACATACGGGACCGTGAATTTCGCGGAGGCGTTCCAGCGCTCAGCCGCGAATTGAACGGACACAGGCACGGACATTTCGTGGTGATTGCCGTGAATGACGAATTCTCCGTGCACGGTGCCTGAAAGTGTGCCTGACGCGGCGGAAAAACCTTCGGCACGATCTGGCCGGAAGACTATTTCCGGAAAGTTGGCGCTTTCGAGCACGTCTTTGTGCATTTTGGAATCGCGGCCGTCGTTATCGGTATTCCCGCTGCGCGCATCGATGACGATTTCGCCTTCGACGCGGCCACTGCCGGGATCAAACGACAACTCACCTTTGGTCAACGAAAAACGGCCGTGGACGGTATGCGCGGTGGCGCCGAGCGTAAACGAGATTTTTGTTTGAGCGGGATCCATTGCGAGGTGAATCCGTGGGTGCTGTGGAGATACAGCTAGCAGACCCGCGCGGACAGCTCGAGGTGATGGAGCGAACGAGGCGATGACCAGCGCCGCGGCGGAGATACCCTGAGTTAGCGAGAATTGCGGTCGGTGCGAAAGAGTTCTCTTCACCGGAGGTTGCGGCGGAAGAATCATCGGCTCCGGCGAATCACGCGGTCAAGAGGCGCCAACCGAGAGTAAGCCCAGCGCCAGCGATACGCGCCGTAGGGACGCTCGAAGCGTGCATCGCGAGAAGGCTTTCGAACGCGTGCGGACACTCTTCGAATATGCGAATCGTGCGCTCGCGAATCCACTCGTAGCGGTCCATCATCAGCAGCATTCGGGCCATCAGCCAGGGCTTTCGCGCGAGATGGCGATGCTCGCGCGCGTAAAGAGAAAGATCGTTCGCTTTCAGAGCGTTCGCCAGTGCGAGCGATTGCTCGAAGGCAACGCACAATCCGTGGCCGGTAATCGCGTCGGTGCTCCCCGAAGCGTCGCCGATGAGAACTACGCGGCCATTGTAAACTCGAGGCAGGCGCCGCAACTTTGTAATCGCGCCGCGCTCGACGCTGGTGGCTTCCACGTCGCGAAGGCGACGAGCGAGCTCGGGAACGGCTTCGAGCACTTGATCGACTCGCGCTGGAGACCTTCGGGAAATTACAGCGACGCTGACTTCGTCCACCGCGACCGGCGTGACGTAAATCTGGCCGTGGTGCGTCCAGTAAACCTCGATGTGATCCGACCACGGCGCGACCCGAAAATGGCGCCGGAAACCAAAACGCGCGGATGCCGGCACGCCGCGATCAAGCCCGCTCCAGCGCTGCACCAACGAGCTCGCACCGTCAGCCCCGACGATCCAGCGAGCGCGCGTGAATGTGTTGCCGTGATATACGCCGTCGGCGGCAAGCCCCTGAACTGGAGAACGCCACAAAAGCTGTGCGCCGCACGCTTCAGCGCGAGCGACCATTTTCGAGTGCAACGTGGTGCGGCGAATTCCGAGCGCAGGCGATTCTGGAAAATTTGCGGCTACACTTCGCGTGCCGCTCCAGAAACGGATCCCGCGAACGGCAAAAGCGTCGCGTTCGCCAATTTCGACGCCGAGCGCGCGCAGAGCGCGGACGCCTTCAGGCATCAGGCCTTCTCCGCACGATTTGTCGATGGGCGCGGAGGCTCCATCCGCTACGGTGACGTTCAGTCCGATCTGTCTGGCTGCGATTGCGGCGGCGAGCCCGGCCGGGCCGCCGCCAACTACAAAGAGATCAGTCTCTTGTCGATCCAAAACTTGCTCCGATGCCCATTTCTAGTTCAGATGCCCGGCAACGTAGTGCAGATGCTTAAACAAAATGTCACAGGCTTGTAACCGAGTGTGCCCGCTTCCACGCGCTAGCTGACGCATCCTTTGCGTATCGCTGCCGGCGGACATTGCCGCGCAGCAGTAGCGTCTCACCGAACCGCACTCCGAAACATCTGATTCGAAGACCGAGAATTGAGCTGATCGAGGAGTGTGCGCCGCATCGAAGCGCGAAAGGGAGTGATGCGCAAGCAGTTCGTAATTTTCTTCATCGTCGTCCAAACGATTCTCGCGCTCGTTCACCTGTTTCTGTATGAGACGTGGGCGTATTTCTGGTACCCCGCGAATGCTTACCCGTCTGCGGGTGTCGAGCTGGCTCTCACGATTTTGGCCCTCAGCTTTCCCCTGACGACGCTGCTGTCATTTATCTCCAGGGATCTTGCCTCAAGGCTTTTCTACGCCATTTCGTCAACGTGGATCGGTTTCGGCAGCTATGCGTTTTACGGCGCGATAGGGTGCTGGCTGGTTGCAGCAAGCGCTGCGCTCATCGGCGCAAGCCCTTCGCGGCGGCTGATCGCAGGGATTTTTCTAACTTCGGCGTTTGTGGCAACGGGATATGGCGTGGTAAACGCCGCGATCCCACGCGTGCGTTTGTTCCACATCAAGCTCAATAATCTGCCTGCGAACTGGCGCGGGCGCAGGATTGCGGTGGTGAGCGATCTACATCTCGGTCCGCTTCGCGGCCGCAGGTTTTCCGCGCGCATCGTGGACATGCTGAATCATCTCGCGCCGGACGCCGTCTTAGTTCCAGGGGACTTCTTCGATGGCAGTACGGTTGGATTGATCGAGATGGCCGCGCCCTGGAGTAACCTGCGCACGACTCACGGCGCCTACTTTGCCGCGGGAAATCATGAGCAATTTCGCGACGACAAGCCGTATCTCGAAGCGCTCGAACGCGCCGGAATTCGCGTGCTGCGCGACGAATGCGTGAGCGTCGCGGGGCTTCAGATCGCGGGCGTGCAATTCCGCGACACTGTTCACCCAGCGCACTATCGAAATGTGTTGAGCGAGATGGAGATCGATCCCACGCGCTCGAGTATTCTGCTTTCGCACTCACCTTCCCATCTAGGGATTCCGGCAAACGCGGGCGTTTCGCTGCAAATCTCCGGGCATACCCACGGCGGCCAGTTTTGGCCTTACACATGGATTACAAAGCGGATCTTTGGCCCTTACGTGCATGGACTGCATTCGTTTGGGAAGACTCAGGTGCTGACGACCTACGGCGCTGGAACGTGGGGACCGCCGCTGCGCGTCGGAACGACGCCCGAACTCGTGCTGATCGAGTTCGAATGATTCTGTTCTGACGGAAACGCAACCGCGCTGCCGGCTCAATCGTCCATGTATGCGAGCGAGGCCCCTCGCCGGATCGACGCATGAGCGTGAATTTCACAAAAAGTGGGAACCTTTCCTTCTGCGAGAGGCGTACCTGTCGCGTGATCGCGGCCGGGGCGATCTGCCTCGGATTGACGTTCAGCATAAGCGCAGTTGCGTATTCGCAACGGCGCTCCGCTCCCCAGATTCGCGTCGGCGTGAATCTCGTTCTCGTGGACGCGACGGTTCGAGACGCGTCGGGCAAACCGATGGACAATCTCAATAAGGATAGCTTCATACTGCGCGATAACGGCGTGGTCCAAAAGATCGACTACTTCGGACGAGACGAGTTGCCACTGAGCGTCGCACTCGTGCTCGACCTGAGCTCCTCCATTCAGCCGTTTCTCGATGCTCTCCGCGAAAGCGCTTCCACGACCCTAGCTACTTTGAAACCCGACGACCGAGTTGCGCTCTTCACGTTTTCGGGCAGCGTGGACCTGCGCATGCAGCTTACGAACGACACTTCGAAAATCACAAGTGAACTGGTTGGATTGAAGGCCGGAGGCAGCACCAACATCAAAGACGCTCTCTTCGAGGCAGCCAGTTATTTGCTGGTCGTAAAACCGAAAGGCCGTCGAGTGATTGTGCTGATCAGCGACGATGTGGGCACGGAATCGGGCCAACATTCCGAGCGCGAAATTGTTGATGAGGTTTTGGAGGCGGATGCGTCGCTCTACAATCTGAAAATATCGGGCGAAAACCCTCGCAGGCTCAATTCCAACCTCAACGTTGCGAAGATCGCGCAGGAGACGGGGGGCGAAGTTCTAGACGCTGCGGGCTCTAGCGCGTTTGCGCCAGCGTTTCGCGTTTTGATTCAGAAGATTCGATCTCGATACACGATCGGATATTACGTTACGGCGAGCAGCGCCGATAACAAGGAGCACAAACTGGACGTGCGGCTCGCACCATCGTTTGGAACGCGCGGCAAGGATTACTCGCTCCTTTCAAAACGCGGCTATTACTTCCTGACCGGAGCCTTCGCGACAGAAGGCCACCGTGACATCGGTCATCAGGATTCGTGGACTGGCGCGGTGCTGGCGACGAATGACAGCGAGCGCACGATCACGCTCAGTTCCGCGATCCGTGAGAAGACCGAGACGTTCACAGCAACCTTGCCCGAAGGCTACAAAGTCAAAATGTCCGATGGGTCGATCCAGGATTTGAAGCCATCGGAGATCGCCACCGGACGGCGCATCACTGTCTATTACACGCGAACCATCGAGAAATACTTCGGAAAAGACACTCCCACCAATCAGATCTACTGGATCGATTTCGTCAAGTAACCCGCGACTTTCCCCAAGACTGATCCTACGAAACTTCAGGGAATAACGTGTTCGCGCTGCGGGTCTTGTATGTCCAGAACCGGGACAAGCGTCCCGCCGGATGCTCATCCATGAATGAAGGCTTTCTTGGCTCGCTCGCGCCGCGCTCTGCTGACATAGTGTTGCTGCTTGAGCTCACGATGGGGATGGCGCTGCTCATCGGCGCCTGGCTGGCACGCAAGCAGCGCTATCACCAACACGCTTGGTGTCAATCAACGGTTGTGCTTCTTAACCTGGCGGTTGTCGTCACAATGATGGTGCCGTCGTTCCGGGACCAAGTGCTCCCGAGGATTCCGGCGAAGATCGGGAGATCTTTCTACGCCCTTTCGACCGCGCATGCCGTAGTTGGCACTTTGGCGGAACTCCTGGGCCTTTTCATCTTGGTCTCGGCCGGCACGCGACTCCTCCCGCAGCAACTTCGAATCAAGGCGTACAAGC
>DASTCZ010000297.1:0-4693 GCA_035710585.1 Candidatus Acidiferrales bacterium
AGCGCGTACTCGTTGAGCGTGTAGCCCATTTTGAGCGCGCGGGAGCGGAGCGAGACGTTGTGCTCCTTCGAGCCGGTGAAGTAGAGAAGCGCCGCGCCGAAGCTTTCGGGCTCGATGAAGCGCACATCGACCTGCATGTTGTTCGTGAGCCGGAAGCTGACTTTGTTTTCTCCGCGCGCGAGGGTCTGCTCGATCGGCGGAAACGAAAGAATATGTTCGGTGATTTCCTCGATGGCGGCGTCGGTGCGCTTCTTCGCGAGCGTGATGATAAAGTCGAGGTCGCCAATGGTTTCGCGGCCGCGGCGCAGCGAGCCGGCGGAAGTGAGCGAAGCGATTTTTGAGCCGAGCTTGCGGATGTGCTCGGCGACCTGGTCTGCGGTGGTTTCGGCCGCCCCGATGAGGAAGCGGCCGGCCGCTTTCTTGAAGACTTCCGCGGCCTTCAGGATGTTTTGTTCGCTTTTTTCGCCGAAGCCGGGAACGTCGCGGAGTTTTCCTTCGCGCGCGAGCTTTTCCACTTCTTCAACGGTGCCGGCTTTGAAAGTGCTCCAGATGAGCGCGGCTTTCTTGGGCCCGAGCGATTGCAGCTGAATCACTTGGAGCAGAGTGGCCGGGAATTTCTTGAGCAGCTTGGTGCGCGTGGAATATTCGCCGGTAGCAAGGATTTCCTGGATGTGTTCGGCCATGCGGTCGCCGATACCGGGGAGCTCTTTGAGCTTCTTTACGTCTTTCGCGACCTCCTCGATGCGCTCGCTCAAGCTATCGAGAAGTTCGGCGGCCCGCTCATAGCTGCGGAAGCGGTTGTACATCGCGCCGTCGATTTCGAGGAGCTGCGCGGTTTCGCGCAAGATGCGGGCGACTTCGCGATTTTCCATGTGGAGAGTATAAGGCAAATGCTTTGGAACCCTGCCTGTCAGCAGGCAAGCACTGATGAACACTGATCCCGCAGGGCGGGACTAATGAGAACCGGTCAAGAAAAGACAGAACAGGGTGAGGCAGCGAGAGCAAACTCAGAGGCCAAAACAATGCAGAGAACTGGCCGGCGGAAGTGCTGCGGGCGACGCAGGGAACTGCCCGAACACACTTCACACCGGCCGAATTGCGGAACACGGGCGCCCGTGGAAGCAACGGGCGGGATGGACTCAAGCTACCTTAGCGACGTTGGAAGCTTGCGGCCCCTTTTGACCTTGCACGATCTCGAATTCGACGTTATCGCCTTCCTGCAAGGAGCGATAACCATCGCCGACAATCGCAGTGTAATGTACGAAGACGTCGGGCCCGTCCTCGCGACCGATAAAACCATAACCCTTGGAATTGTTAAACCACTTGATTCGACCGACCACGCTTTCAGTCCTCCTTGCATAACCTGAGCGCAGCCAGACCGAAAAACCCCACCCCGTGCGGAGGGGCCACCACCATTGGATGCTGGGGCGCAATTCTAGACACGCGGCGGGCGGGGCGTCAATGGAAACGCGACAAGATCAGGCCGGAGTCAGGGGCCTTCGCGGAATTGGAAAAGGACGAGAAAAGTAAGCGCGGGAATCAGGACTGATAGGCAGAGAAACCAGATGCTGATGCGTTTCCAATTGCGGGGACGTGCGCGGCCCGCGATCAGAAACGCGAGCGCGCCTGCTGTGGCGACCCATGCAATTGCAAATAGCAAATGTACCGGATCGAGGAAAACCGTGAAGACGAGTTACATCGGGCCGATGGAACCCACTGTGAACCGCAGTTTATCCGCAGGAGACATCGAGGGAATTGTACGGCATCGGCGGCCGTTTGTGCCCATACGACGACTGATCTAGGCTGTATAGTTATTAAGTATATGAGATCAGGAATTCCTGCAATTCATCCCGGAGAGCGCTTAGCAGAGGAACTAGAGGCGCTCAATATGAGCGCGGCGGAGCTCGCGCGAAAGCTTCGAGTGCCAACGAACCGGGTAACGCAGATTTTGAACGGGCGACGATCGATTACAGGAGACACGGCTTTGCGCTTGGCGCATTTTTTCGGCACGAGCGCACAATTCTGGCTGAATCTGCAAAGTCTCTATGAACTCCGAGTTGCGATCGACAAGTCCGGAAAATCAATCGAGCGGCTTCCGACGCTGAAGCGAAGTTCTCCGGTTCACGCTTAGCGATATCGCCAAACAATCTCTGGCGGGACGCTACGCGCGATGCGATCTTCTGCGCGTATCGCGGTGGAGGAAGTAGGCGTAGAAGAGGATGCCGGCGACGGATTTGGCGTCGTGGATTTTGCGCGCGCGGATCATGCGCAGGAGCGTGGCGAGCGGGAAGGGGCGCGTTTCGATGCGCTCGTCGGCGTCAAAATTGGTGCCGCCTGCGGTGAGGCCGGTTGCTGCGTAGAGGTACATGTGTTCGGCGACGAAGCCGGGCGTGGGGTAAACGTCCATCAGCAGTTTCAGGCGGCGCGCACGGTAACCGGTCTCTTCGGCGAGTTCGCGTTTAGCGGCAGCCAGCGGAGATTCGCCGCGTTCGATGCGGCCGGCGGGAATTTCCCAGAGAAAATCGCCGACGGTGTGGCGATATTGGCGTACAAGAATGATGTTCGCGTCGCGGAGAACAGGAAGCAAGACGACTGAGCCGTGATGCGTGACGACTTCGCGAGTCGCTTGCACCCCTCCGGGCTCGACGACTTGATCGACGCGGACGTCGAAGACTTTTCCCTGAAAGACCGTTTTGCTGGAGAGGAGTTTTGCGCGCGCGCGGGACATGATCGGCGGATTCCGGCTGAAATTTCCGCGCCGATGTTATCATGCGCGAACTGCGGGAACATTGAGGAGGGCACGTGAGAGCGATTCGTGCGGGTGCGGCATTGTGCGCGGTTTTGCTGGCGGCGGTTGGCGTCGTTTCTGCGCCGCACGTGGTGTACGTGCGGTGCGGAAAGCTGATTTTCGACGCGGAGAAAGCGCCGATCGCGAATGCGGGCGTGGTGATCACCGACGGGAAGGTGACAGCGGTTGGCGCGGACGTGCAGATGCCGGCGGGCGCGGAGCAGATCGATCTTTCGAGTTACACCGTGATGCCCGGAATCATCGATGCGCACACGCACTTGTGGAGCGGGCCGTTTGGAAGTACGCCTTCGAGCGGGTTGGCGCTATTGCGCGGGACGCGGGCGGTGAATTACGCGCTGAGTTCGGGAATTGTGGCGATGCGCGTTCTGGGGTCGAACGATTTCGAAGACGTCGCACTGGCGAATGCGATTGATGAGGGGACGATTCCCGGGCCGCACATTATTCCTGCGGCGCACGCGATTTCGATTATTGGTGGGCATGGCGATTTCCTTTCGCAGCCGCCGCAATTTCCGCTGACCGATTACTACACGCCATTGAACGGATTCATCAATTCGCCGGAAGATGCGGAGAAGGCTGTGCATCTGCAGATCAAATACGGCGCGAAAGTGATCAAGGTGCTGGCGTCGGGCGGAGTGCTTTCGCCGCTCGATTCGCCGCAGGCGGAGCAGCTGTCGCCGGAGGAGTTGCGCGTAATCGTCGAGCAGGCGCACATGGCGCATCTAAAAGTAGCGGCGCACGATGAGAATCTGGCGACGATTTTGGTGGCGCTGCATGCGGGCGTGGATTCGATCGAGCACGGGTCAGAGCTGAACGACGAAGCCATCGGCTTCATGAAGCAGCATCACGTGACGCTGGTGCCGACGGTGTATATCGTGGACAACTTGATGACGAACGGCGAGCGCATGCGGATGCCGGCGTACGTACTGACGAAGGCAAACGAAGTTGGAAAAAAGCAGCTTGTCAGCTTCAAGCTCGCGGTGCAGAACGGCGTGTACATTGCGGCGGGGTCCGATCAAAACTACGAGCCGGGGCAGGGAACGGGACGAGACGAAGTGATGAGTGAAGTAAAATTTGGAATGTCCGCGAAGGACGCGCTGATTTCCGGGACGAAGCACGGAGCCGAGCTGCTGGGGCTGGATCATTTGCTGGGAACGGTGGAAGTTGGGAAGGAAGGGGATTTGATCGCGGTGGAAGGCGATCCGCTGAGCGATATTCGAGTGCTGGAGAACGTGAAGGCGGTGGTGTATCAGGGGAGGAGTATTACGCCGGCGAATCGAACTCGGCAATAGGGCCCCAAAAAGCAAAGGCGTGTTAACCCTGCCTACCGGCAGGCAGGCACTGATGAACGCTGATAAACACTGATAAGGCAAAAGACAAAGTAGAACTCAGGAAGCGAGACAAGAAGATAGGAAGAAGAGAGCAAGGACAAAGGCAGAAGCAAACGCTATAGCAAAAGCGATGAGTGAAGGCAAGGACGAAAGCTGACGCGGAGACACAGAGGACGCGGAGGAGCGCGGAGAGCCGCACGAGCAGAGCGAGATGAATACGCTGATTGTGGATGACGAAAAGCCGGCGCGGGAGGAGCTTGCGTTTTTGCTGCAGAGCTTTCCTGAGGTAAAGGTCATCGCGCAAGGAAAGAACGGGCTCGAGGCGGTGAACCTGATTAAGGAGCATGCGCCCGACGTCGTCTTTCTGGACGTGCAAATGCCGGGGCTCGATGGGTTCGGCGTAATCAAAAAGTTGATGGACCGGAAAGTGCCGGTGCCGCACATCGTGTTCGCGACGGCTTTCGACAATTATGCAGTGCAAGCGTTTGAAGTAAACGCGATCGATTATCTGCTGAAGCCCTTCGACAAGGCACGCGTGGCGAAGGCGGTGCAGCGG
>DASTCZ010000298.1:0-8013 GCA_035710585.1 Candidatus Acidiferrales bacterium
GCGCCATCGTCTGAGACGGCAAGCAAATAGCGCACCGACCCGTCGGAGGATTGGAACCGCCGCACGATCTCCGGCAGCGCGACGATGTATTCGGCCGCGAGCCGCTCGCGAAATGCCGCGGGCAGATTCGACATTGCCGCCAGGTCGAAGCGGCGCTCCGCGTAAAGCGCGTGACAAAGCTGCTTGCCGCGGTATGCGGGCTCGCTCAGCCGCGCTGCGATCGCCGAGAGTTCGCCGGATGGCCTTCCGAGCAGATTGAGTTTTGTCGTAGAACTGGCGTTCACGCGGCTTTCTCGTAAACTGCGCTCAAAAAATCATAGCACGCGGGTGCGAACGGCCTTAGCGTGCGGGGCGGTAGGCAATCAGAAAAATGCGGCGGAAAGGAAAGAGCACTTTACCGTCGCGTTGCGGACCGTAATGTTCGCGGAGTCCTTCGAGATACTCGCTCACAAATTTCTCGCGATCGCGCGGTTGCTGTATCGCATCCAGGAACGGCCGCAGGCCGCTGCCCTTGTACCACTCCACGATTGCGCCTGCGTCAGCAAAAATGTGGAAGTAGCGCGTCTGCCAAAGCTCAAGCCGCGCGGCCAATGGCGCGAGCGCGTCGTAATAAAACGGCAGGCCGTGCACCGACCAGTTGTCGACAAATCCCTTAGGAAACCAGCGCCGCCAGCGTTCAGACGCCGCCATCTCGCGCGGAATCCACATCGCGGGCTCGTCGAGATTGCTCGGCATTTGAACTGCGAACGCACCGCCGGGGGAAACGCGCGCCAGCAATTGCGGAAACACGCGAGCATGATCCGGCACCCATTGCAGCGACGCGTTTGTAAATACCAGGTCCCACTCGCCATCGGTCTTCGCCGCCCAACTTGAAATGTCTTCGCGAACCCACTGCCGCGCCGGATATGCTTTCTGCGCGGTCTGGATCATCTCTTCTGAATTATCAATGCCGGTGATTTCCGCGCCAGGCCAGCGCTCTGCAATCATCGCTGCGCTGTTTCCAGGTCCGCTGCCCAGGTCCACGATAGTTCGCGGATCGCTCAGCGCGATGCGCGCGATCAGATCGCGGCAGGGCTGCGCGCGCTCATCGCCAAATTTCAGGTACTGCTCGGCGTTCCAGGTCGGCAAAAAGGATCCTTTCGTCCTATCTCGATAGTTTCTTGGATGCGCACCACATCGAGCGCTTTACATTTGCGAGCTTGTCTACAAGCCGCATTCGCGTTTTCGTTTTCGCCATGCCACAATGTTTCTGGAATTCAGCCTTCACAATTTCATGAACCCAATCGAATCTCGCGAAATCTCGCGCTCCGTTCTGCCCAACGGCATGGTGGTGATCACCGAACCGATGCCGCATTTGCGGTCGCTTTCCGTCGGTATATGGCTGCGCACGGGATCGCGGTCCGAACCGGCCGAGCGCAACGGAATCGCTCACTTCATCGAGCACATGGTATTCAAAGGCACCGAAAAACGCACCGCCGAAGAAATCGCGCGCGAAGTGGATTCCATCGGCGGGCTCCTGGACGCTTACACGGCGAAGGAGATGGTCTGCTTCAACGCAAAAGTTCTGGACGAGCATCTTCCGATTGTCTGGGATGTGCTTTCCGATCTTGTGCTGCGCCCTCTTTTCGACAAGGAAGAAATTTCTCGCGAAAAACAGGTGGTGCTCGAAGAAATCAAGATGGACCAGGACAATCCCGAATACCTCGTCCACGAGCTTCTGACGCAGAATTTCTGGCGCGACCATCCGCTTGGCCAGCCAATTCTGGGCACGCCTGACACCGTCCGTGATTTTTCGCGCGCTTCGATCACGGAATCGTTTCGTAATTGGTATGCGCCGAATCACCTGATCGTCACCGCTGCAGGCCATGTTGATCACAAGCACCTCGTCGATTTCGCTGCTTCGGCGTTTGGCGGGTTGAAGCCATCTGCGAACGGCGCGATCTCCGCGGCGCCGCGCACACACTCTTCGATCAATTCGCAATCGAAGCGCGAACTGGAGCAGGCGCACTTGTGCGTTGCCGTGCCCTCTGTCTCGCTGAGCGACAATCGCCGCTACGCTGTGGCAATCCTCAACACGATCCTCGGCGGAGGTATGTCCTCGCGGCTGTTTCAAAACATTCGCGAGAAGCAGGGGCTCGCCTACGCCGTTTTCAGCGAATTGAATCCTTATTCCGACACGGGGATGCTCACTGTTTACGCGGGCACGGCGCTTTCCAACGCCGAAAAGACGCTCACGCTCATCGCGAAAGAATTCCGCGCGTTGAAAGCCGAAATGGTCACGGCTGATGAGGTGCGCCGCGCGAAAGATCATCTCAAGGGCTCGCTGATGCTTTCGCTCGAATCCACCAGCGCGCGCATGTCCAATCTTGCGCGACAAGAGATGTATTTCGGGCGATTTTTCACATTAGACGAAGTACTCGATTCGATTGAAGGCGTAACCCGCGAAGAAGTGTTGCAGATCGCGCGCGAGTTCTTTCAACCGGAAAAGATCGCTGCAACGATTGTGGGCAATCTCGACGGATTCGAGCTGCGCCGCGAATTTCTCGCCTGCTGACGCACCGTTTTTCCACTATCCGAATATCTGAAGAATGGCCTTTGCCGGTTAACACTCGCCTGGCCGTCGCGTCTTTCCATTTGAATTCGCCGGGCGCGGAAAATTGCGCGCTGCATTCGAAGGAGAAACGCATATGCCGCGAAGATCGCCGCGCTGGATGATCCTTCTTCCTCTGATCCTCATTCCTGCTGTACTTGTTGCGCCTCGGCTTGTGGGCAATCGCGCCTCGGCCGCCTCTCCCAACCTGACCGTGCACGAATGGGGCACGTTCACTTCCGTAGCCGGTCGCGATGGCGCGGCTGTCGAATGGCTGCCTCTTACCGGCTCGACCGACCTGCCGAAATTCGTCGAGCATCTGGGAACCGCGGCATTCAAGACCGGCTTGCGCGGAACCGTGCGCATGGAAACGCCCGTGCTTTATTTTTACTCGCCTCGCGAGACGAATGTGTCGGTGAAGGTCGGTTTCAAAAATGGCGTGATCACGGAATGGTATCCACACGCCAGCGACGCTCCGTCGGCGAGTGCGGTGATGAACGCAAGCCTTTCGAAGCAACGTCCCGATGGATCAATCGGCTGGGCTTCTGTGGCTGTCCGCCCGACAGCCGCGCCGGATTTCCCGCGGGACAACAAGGAAAACCACTACTATGCCGCGCGGGAAACTTCTGCAAATCCAATCGAGATCGAAACGCCCTCCGGAAACCAGCGCGAGAAATTCCTTTTCTACCGCGGCGTGGCATCGTTTGCCGTGCCGATTTTTGCGCACGTGAATTCCGGCGAATCCGTGCAGCTCGAAAATCGATCTGGCGTTCCCGTTCCGGCGATTCTTTTCGAGCGGCGCGGAGAAAAAGTCGGCTACCGGACGATTGGCGAATTCACTGGCCGAACCACTGTCCAATCTTCTGATTTGTCTGGGGGCGTCGATGCACTTGGATCCGAGATCGAAGGATTGCTTGTGACGCAGGGGCTCTATGCTGACGAAGCGCATGCGATGGTAAAGACGTGGCGGGATTCGTGGTTCGAGGAAGGCAGCCGGATCCTCTATCTCGTTCCACGGCAATTTATCGATTCCGTTCTTCCACTTTCAATTCGGCCTGCGCCATCGAACGTCACGCGCGCCTTTGTCGGCCGCCTGGAGCTCGTCACACCGGCCACCGAGCGCGCAGTGGCAGCAGCTCTCGCGAACAACGACCGCGCGGCGCTCTCCAAATTCGGACGGTTCCTGGAGCCGATTCTGACAACAATGAAAGCAGGCGAGACAGATCCACAACGGATCCGAATGCTTCAGAAGGAACTGGATTCGGTTTCTGCCACCGAAGAAACTCTGGAACTTCAAGCGCGGCGCTAACGCAGCGCGATACTGACAGCCGCGTTGCCCTCTAGGCACGGCAATGTATGGTAAGCTCCGCGCAAGTCGGAGGCCCCATCCTTGCGGTGCCTAATTGCAGCTCGCGGAGCACTTGCTCTTTGCATTCTGACCGCCGGCTATCAGCTTGTGCCGGATGTTGCCGCGCAGAATTCCTCCACGCCGGACACAAGAACCATTTGGCCGGTCCGCGATGGACACTTGGCGATCGACTCCGATTCGATCACCTACTACAGCAAGCGCCAGCGGGCGCCGTTCATACCGATTAAAACGGCCGACGTGAAGCGCGTCTGTTACGACGCCATTCCTCACGCGCGCGGCCCCTCGGCGTGGGAAGCCACGAAAACGTCGCTCAAAGTTGGCGCCGAATCCGGCGATCCGCTCGGGGAAGTCTTCTGGGACGTTCTTGCCACGCCTGCGATTGCTGCGACTGCGGCCACGGTCCACTCCACCCAAGCACGCAAGCATTTTGTTTCGCTTTATTGGGAAGAGACCGATGAAGGGAGTCTCGGCAATGGCTACGGAGGTATGAGCGTCGAATCGCCCAAAGACAGCTACCTTGCGCTATTGGCGCAGCTCCAGAAAATCACTTCGGTCGGCTGGACAGACATGTCGGATCGGCGGTTTCTGTTGTATCAGCGTTACGACTTGAACTGGGACCATCTTTCCAAACAGACGCGCGATAAATTCGATGTCTATCTGAGTCGCCCTTCACGTCTTGGAAGCGCGGCGCTGACTGCGGGAAGCTATCCATCGCTCTTGAAGATGACTAGTCCGGACGAAGGCATGCTCTACGTCTTCCGCGTCTTTGAAAAAAAAGGGCTCGCGCCCGTCGCTCTCGTCCACGTCGGCGTATCGGCCTCGCATCGGTACGTCCTGGATGCGCTGGCCGATTACAATCCAATTCCAGGCGACGACATCTTCAGCGAAGTGTTACGTATTGTGACTGCGACTCACACGTTGACGGTCAGCCCTTCTCAGCCTTACGACTACGATCGTGCTTGCCCCGTTCTTCCCTGACGCCAATCTCCGAAAACTTTCCGTTTCTTCGATTGACGCGCACTCCGCTCCCTGCCATCATCGCGGCTAGTTATTTTTCGGGGGATTTCGATCAGCATCCGCGTTTCTATTCTGGCGTCCGGCAGCTCCGGAAACATCACGCTGCTGGAAACCGAGACGACTCGTCTTCTGGTGGATGCCGGGCTCGGCAAACGCGAAACGCTTCGCCGATTGGAAACGCTCAGCGCGCGCATCGATCGGCTCGACGGCATCGTCATCTCGCACGAGCACAGCGATCATATCGGCGGCCTGCCGCAGATCCTGGGGTTATGGCGAACGACGGTTTTCTTCACGCCAGCAACGCACCGAGCGGCGATGGTCTGCATTCCAGAGACTTCGCACAAGCGCTTCACGCACGTCGAGAATTTCCATGCGGGCGATCGCTTCACCGTCGGCGATATCGAAGTCTCCGCATTTTCGATCCCGCATGACGCCGCCGATCCCGTCGGATTCACCTTCCGCAGCAATGGAAACAAAGTCGCAGTCGTCACTGATCTGGGATATCTGCCGGAACTCGTCAAGCACCACTTGCGCGGCGCCGATTGTCTGATTCTCGAATCGAACCACGATCTGGAAATGTTAAAGGTGGGGCCGTATCCGTGGCACATCAAGCAGCGCGTAATGAGCCGCACCGGCCATCTTTCCAATCACACGGTGAGTGAGTTTCTTTGCGATCCGGAGAGCTTTGACGCTGCCGCGCGCTATCTCGTGCTGGCGCACCTATCAGAAAACAATAATCACCCCGACGTTGCTCGCATCTCCGCCGAGGAGGCGTTGGGCCGCCGTCCTGCTGAGTGCGCATTTCGCGGCGAACTGCTAATCGCTTCGCAGCGCATTCCTCTGGGCCCGTTCAATTTGTAGATTTGCGAATGAAATTTGTAGAGGCGGAGCCTGCCGGCAGGCAGGCTTGCCTCCGACCGCTTCCGAGGCATGCGCTATCGCGTCAGGACTTCCTGGAAAAAGGCCAGCGCGCGGGGGTCGTTCGATTGACCCAGCCAGAACATCGCCTGCTTTCGCACTTCGACATTTTTATTTGTGCGCGCCACCTCGATCAGCTTCGGCACGCCTTCATCCTTCGGCAGCTGGCTCAGCGCAAACACCGCCTTCTTCTTGATGTCCGTGTCCGGATCATTCTGAATTGCGTCGGTGATTGCGCCGAGCGCTTTTTGTCCCGCTTTTTGCGCCAGCCAGAAGAGGGCCTGCCCGCGCACCTGCCGGCTTTCGTCTTCTTTCGCCATGCGGATCATTTCGTCCACTGCGCCCGGTTCGTGGCTCTGCGAAAGCGCAAACGTCACTTGCTCGCGCACTTTCGGGCTGGGATCGCTCTTCGCCATGCGCTTCAGTAACGTCAGACCAGCCGCGCCGCGTGCGTTTCCGAGCCAGAACGCCGTATTCGAGCGCATCTTTTCCGGGCGCTCCGGCGCGACGAATGATTCCAGCGCCTTGTCCGCGCTCGGATCGCTTGAGAGCGCCACGGCCAGCGTCGCCCCTTCAGCAGCGCGGCGCTCGTCGCCATCGTCGAAGCTGCCGGAGGTGACGATCTTGGTCATCAGCGCGACGCTTTCCGCCGGTTTCACTCCGGTCAGCCAAACAAATCGCAATCCGCCAGCGTCGAGCTCGCAATCCTCCGTGAACGTGCGCACCAGACCGATGCGATGGTCCGCGATGCGCAACAGCACGAACATCGAATCCGGTCCTTCCAGTTTTACCGTGCCGCCGCTTATGCCCGCGCGCGAATCAGGTCCGTCGCTCTCCGTCACGTTTGAGCCGCGATTCGTCTCTAGCGAACACCCGCCGCAATCGACCAGGTGTCCGTTGACGAAATTTTGTCCGCAGCACATCTGTCTGTGGCCGCTGCGCGCGGGAATCATCGGCGTCTCGTAACCGACCCACACCGCTTGCGAGCCGGCTTCGCCCTGGATGGATGAGACGGTTGCATCAAGAGTTCCGCTTACCGCGTGCGTCTCCGCCTTGGCGTTGGTAATTCGGGGCTGCTGAGCGGCGGCGGCAAACGCCGCAAGCACCCACGCCGCGCCGACCGCAAATGCACGAATCGATTTCATGGCATCACCTATTGGTTCAAAAGCGACATCAGGTAGTCCGTCGCCTCTTTCGAATCCATGTGGGAAAGCTGCTCGACGGCGTATTTCTTCAAGTCGACGTTGGTTTCCTTCTTTGCAAGCTCCACGAGCACCTTTGCGTTGTCCTGCGTCGCCAGCGAATGCAAAATCTCGCGCCGCACGGTCGAATCTTTCTCCGTTCCGTAAATCTCCTGCAGCGCCTTTCCGCTCGCGTCCGCGTCCATTGTGCCCAGCTGATGGATCGCCAGCCGGCGCATTTCCGGCGAAGCATCAGTCTTGGCGATCTGCCCGATCGCGCGCGAATTATCCGATTGTCCAAACGCGTGAATGATCTGCGCCTTGATCGCCGGGTCGGTCTCCGTCTGATAGAGCTGTTCGAGGCCTTGCGTGTCGTCCGTCTGGCCGAGGTTGCGGATCGCTTCTCCACGCAACTCGGCTGACTTTTCGTTTTTGGCGGCGTTGAGCAGGCGCGCGGAGTCGTCGGCATTGCGGAACGCGCTCAAGATCTGCCGCTTGATCGCGGTGTCGCTCGTCGAATCGTAAATTTCCGAGAGAATCTTCAAGTTGTCGGCGCCGCCTTCATTCCCAAGCCGGCGAATTGCCTCGACCTGCAGTCCCGGCGCGGCTTGCCCGCGCGCGATGCGCCCGAGCTCTTCTCGCGCTGCTGCCGAGTCCATCTCCGCCAGCACCGCGAGCGCTTTCCGTTTCAATTCGATCGAACTGTTGCCGGCGAGAACTTTTTCCAGCTGCGGCACTGCAACCGAAGGTTCCGCTTCACGCAGTCCGTTGATCGCCATCAATTTCATCTCCTCGTCGGAGCGGTCCTGCGATACCGCAGTCTGCGCTTGCACAATTCCCGTCACGAGTCCCGCGGACAAAACCAACATCAGCATTCGCATTTTCATGTGCGCACCTTATTTGTTCAGGATTTCCATCAAGTAGTCGGTTGCTTCCTT
>DASTCZ010000299.1:0-4072 GCA_035710585.1 Candidatus Acidiferrales bacterium
GGCGGCAATGTCGAATCTGCCCGCGGCATTTCGCGAGCGGCTCGCGGCCGAATACATCGTCGCGCTGCCGGAGATCGTGCGGCGGTTCCAATCCTCCGACGGGTCGGTGCGCTATTTGCTTGCCGTCTCAGACGATGGCGCGAGACGCGCAGAAATCGAAGCCGTTTTCATGCCGGACGAGGGCCGCCAGACGATTTGCATTTCAACGCAGGCCGGTTGCGCGGTCGATTGCCATTTTTGCCTGACGGCGCAGCTCGGGCTCAACCGCAATCTTTCTTCGGGAGAAATGGTTGGACAAGTGCTTGTCGCGCTGCAAGATCAACAAGACCGGCTGGCGCCGCAAACCAACGTCGTGTTGATGGGACAGGGCGAGCCGCTCTTGAATTACGAGCCGGTGATCGCTGCGCTTCGCATTCTGCTCGACCCGGAGGGCATTGCGCTTTCGCCGAAGCACGTGACGCTCTCTACCTCCGGAATCATTCCAGGCATCGAGCGGCTCGGGGCAGAGCCTGTTCGCCCGAAGCTCGCGGTATCGCTCAACGCGTCGAATGACGAGCAGCGCGACGCCATCATGCCGATCAACCGGAAATATCCGATAGCCGCGTTGATGGAAGCATGCCGCGGGTATCCGCTGCGAAACTGGGAGCGGCTGACATTTGAATATGTGCTGCTGGGCGGCGTGAATGACTCAGCTGAAGATGCGCGGCGGGTGGCAAAACTGCTGGCGCACATTCGCGCGAAAGTGAACTTGATTCCGTGGAATCCTGGAGAATTGCCGTATCGTGCGCCGACTCCGGAATCCACCGAGGAGTTTCGCCGCATTTTGGACGAGAAGGGAATTCCTGTGTTTGTGCGCTACTCGCGCGGGCAAGACATCATGGCAGCCTGCGGACAGCTCGCGCTGCTCGAGGCGGGGACTCAGCCCCGCCTCGCGACGCTGTAGATCCTCGCGATTTACTGCCAGCGTACTCGCGGTTCTAGTGCTGCGCTCCGGGAAATTCAGCGAAGAGCACCACATGCCCGGCGGGGTCCTTGTATCCGACCTCGTGCGAACTGTAAGGCGTGTTCCGCTCGGGGACTTCCACTTTGACGCCTTTCATCGCGGTGATTACCGAAGAGAGCTTGTCGACCTCGATGAAGAGAAATGTAGAGCCGCGAAATTGTTTTGACCATCCAGGCAGCTCTTTTTCCTGGCTCGCGAACGTCTGGTACATGATTTCCGTCGCCCCTTTCTGCAGAGCGACGAATGCGAGTTTTCCTCCATCCGGCACCTCGGCGGTCTTCTGAAACCCGAGCCGGTCCACCCAAAAGGGCAGGCAGGGTTCGATTTCCTCGACGTAAAGTACGGGTGTGATTCTCTTGACGTTCATGGCGCTGTTCTCCTTGGGGCTGGATTGAGCGAAGGGCGCCAGGAGCGCTGCCAGGGCCAATCCAAGAATTGTGGATTTCATGGAATCTCTCCTTGACTCGTCGTCTAGTCTTAATTAGACTAGTTAAAGGTACTGGAGTATACTTCAGCTGTCAAGGAGAATTTTTATGGCTGCAAATCGACGTTTGGAGGACCTGATTTCCGTGGGACCGGCGATGCTGCGAGATTTCGAGCAGTTGGGGATCCGCAGCGTCGCACAGCTCGCGAGACAAAATCCGCGACGCATGTATGAGCGCCTGTGCGAACGCACCGGAACGACGCACGATCCGTGTTGCCTGGACGTGTTTTCCGCTGCCGTGGCGCAAGCTCGCGATCCTCGCTTGCCGGCAGAACAGTGCCAGTGGTGGTATTGGAGCCGTCGGCGAAAGGCGGAGCGTGCGAAGAAAGAAAACTGAATCTTCCCTGACGACGCCGGATCTCGTCCTGCTCAGTTTGCTTTCCGAGCGGCCCATGCACGGCTATGAGGCGAACCTTGAGCTCGAGCGGCGCGAAATCCGCGATTGGGCGGCGGTTTCGCGCCCGCAGGTCTATTACTCGCTCGAAAAGCTCGCGCGCCTTGGGTTTCTGCGCGAAGTCGCAAGCGCTGAAGCTCCGGAAGGGCCGGAGCGCCGCGTCCTGGCTACAACGGTTGCAGGCCGCGCGGCCTTGGCTCATGCGCTCGAGCGCAGTGAATGGGCGACTCAGCGCGAAAGACCTGCATTTTTGATCTGGCTCGCGCTTTCCTGGCGCGCGGAATCGCGGGTCGTGAAGCAACAAATTGCGCGCCGTCGCGAATTCGTCGAAAGGGAACTGGTGAAAGAGCGCGAGACGCTCCAAAGTGTGCTCACCGAAGTCGGCCACCGCTATCATGAGGCGGTGTGGATGATCACGCTCGTGATCGAACAATTTGAGGCCGAGCTTCTCTGGCTGAAAAAACTCGAACGTGAGATTCGGCAGCGCGGGAAGGCTCTTCACGCTCCCGAAGCTCTACTATCGCAGCGCTTGCACTCCTTCTCCTCGCGGCCTTCTTCCAGATAGATCGCGCTCCGAATTCCCTGTTGTGGAGTTGGATACGGTCCGTGTCTAACCTAGACGAAGTGCAGGTAACCTTATTCGTGGCGCTGCAATCCAACTACTCACGCCCGAACTCGAACAGGGTGCCCGCATTGCGCGTGGGCTCTGAATTCGAACTGAGGTTTCATGCGAAAGCTGCGGATGCTCAAGCTGATGTGTGCGGTATGGATGGCAATCGCCGCGTGCTTTTTGGCGCAGACGACGCTCGCGCAGCAGACGCAGAACCCGGCGCCTCCGCCGAAGACCGATCCGAAGCCTTCCGATCCAAAGAGTTCTGATCCCAAACCCAGCGGTGCGTCGAGCGCCGGAGGTTCACAGGAAACCACCGTTGAAAATGACCGCATCTTCGGCGTCGTCCCGAACTACAACACCGTCTACGGCGTCGCGATAATCCCGCCGCTGACGGTTAAGGAAAAGTTCACGCTGGCGGCCAAAGGCATTTTTGATCCGTACGAGTTTCCCATTGTCGGCCTGATCGCTTTGCGCGCGCAGGCGCAAAACGATGACGCCGCGTGGGGGCAGGGAATGAAGGGTTACGGAATCCGCTACGGCGCTGCCTTTGGCGATCAATTCATCGGTGGATTTATGACCAGCGCGATTTTTCCATCGATGCTGAAGCAAGATCCGCGCTATTACCGCCGCGGGCAGGGAAGATTTCTGTCGCGGAGCGCCTATGCGCTGAGCCGCATCGTTATCGGACGCAGCGATAGTGGCCGCGCAGTTTTCAACACTTCCGAATTGCTCGGCAATGGAGTGGCCGCCGCGATTAGCGATAGTTATCACACCGCAGAGCAGCGCACTTACTCCGGAACAGCGAGTTCGTGGGGCACTCAGGTCGGCGTGGATGCGCTCGGCAATCTGGCCAAGGAATTCTGGCCGGACATCAAGCACGCGATGCACTGGGGCGGGAAGTCCGAATAAGCTCGGTCCGCGTCACTTCGCAAGTGACTCACGGTCCGTTTTCCTTCCTTCGCGCACGCCAATCACCGCCATCATTCGCCCAGTTATGCCTCGCTCGCGCCGGTGACTGAAAAAAAGATCTGTGCGGCACGCCGTGCAGAGTCCGGTGCTGGAAATACTTCGCTCCGGCACCCCCGCATCCTGAAGTTGCCAGCGGTTCGCCGCGACCAAATCTAGCTGTACGGTCGGCGGAGGCGGATCGTGGCCCGGCGGCATCATCGAAAGCCACTTCAGCGGATTCGGCGAATCTTCGCTGACCACTTTTTCAAACGGACCATCGAACCACGCGCGCGCTTCGGAAAACTGCGTTGCGAATTCCCGCGCCACCTCCGCGCCCACCTCATAGCTGCACTGCGCGATGCATGGGCCGATCGCCGCGATCACATCGCCTGCTCGCGTGCCGAATTCCATCCGCATGCGGCCGATCGTCTTGGCAACGATCCGCGCCAGCGTCCCGCGCCAGCCCGCGTGAACCGCGGCGATCGCGCGAGTTCGCGTGTCGGCGAGCAAGATGGGTACGCAGTCAGCGGTCTGCACGCCCAATACGAGACCGGGTGTCGCGCTGATCAGCGCATCGCCTTTCAGCGGCTCGTGGGGAACTTCATCGACACGGTGAATCGCGTCGGAATG
>DASTCZ010000300.1:0-3601 GCA_035710585.1 Candidatus Acidiferrales bacterium
GCCGTTCTGAGAGCGCAGCGCCGTAATGTGCGCTGCGTGATGGCGGCCGTGCCATTCGTAAAGCGCAAGCGCGTCGTCGAGCGTCATCGCGCCATGCTCGGGGTGCTTCATCGTGCGCATGAAATCGATCGGCCGGAGCGAATTCAACATCATTACCCATCGCGCATGGAGCGAGTCCAGCAGGTTCAGTGAAAGTTCAACCGGCGCGGTGCGCGCGTCGAAAAGCTCGGCCCACATTTTTTCGTCGTACGCCTTGATCGTGGGCTCTGCTTCGGTGACGGCGAAGCGGAAGCGGCAATAGGAATTCATGTGGCTGTCGGCCACGTGGTGGATCAGCTGGCGGACGGTCCAGCCGCCTTCGCGGTAGGGCGTGTCGAGCTGCTGATCGCTGAGGCCCTTGACGGCTTCGCGGAATTTCGCCGGCGCGGCCGTGACGCTTTCGATCATCTGCGCGCGCTCGTGATCTTTCAGCGGCGGATGTTTCTGGTACTTGCCGATGGGGTAGCGGGGATCGACTTCGGGCTGCATCTGGGTTTGCATGGCGGCTCCTTCGGAGTTTTGTGAATGGGAAGGTTATCACGCGCGCGAGCGGTCGGATGCGGCCAAATTGGAGCCGCAACGGCCAGCGAACTCGCGGCGAAATGCTACAATGTCGCTTCTTTTTGCGTTGAATCGCGGAGGGATTGCCGCGAATCCGATGTTCCGGCGTCGTGGAGGACTGAGTGCAGGACATTCTGATTATTGGGAGTGGTTGCGCCGGATTGACCGCGGCAATCTATGCAGCGCGCGCGAATTTGAAGCCGGTCGTAATTGATGGACACGAACCCGGCGGCCAGCTGACGCTGACCACGATGGTAGAGAATTATCCGGGGTTTCCGGACGGAATCCTCGGCCCGGAATTGATCGACAACATGCGCAAGCAGGCGGAGCGATTTGGTGCCGAATTTCGCGCGGGGACGATCACGAGCGTCGATTTGAGCAAGCGGCCGTTCAAGGTAACTGCTGGAAACGAGACGTATGAAGGACGTGCATTGATTATCGCTGCCGGCGCTTCAGCACGTACGCTGGGATTGGAATCGGAGCGGAAGCTCCTGGGCCGCGGCGTTTCGACGTGTGCGACGTGTGACGGGTATTTTTTCCGCGGCAAAGAAATTGCCGTCGTAGGCGGTGGCGATTCAGCAATGGAAGAGGCTACGTTCTTGACGCGATTTGCGAGCAAAGTGAATTTGGTGCATCGGCGGAATGAATTCCGCGCGTCAAAGATCATGATCGATCGCGCGAAAGAGAATCCGAAAGTGGAATTCCTGACGCCCTACGTCGTCGAGCACGTGACGGATGTGGACAAAGGTGCAGTCGAAACGGCCGTTCTGCGAAATGTGGAGACAGGAGAGAAAAAGGAATTGCCGGTGCACGGAATCTTTGTCGCGATAGGCCACGATCCCAACACGAAGCCGTTTGCGGGGCAGCTGCAGCTTGATGCGAAGGGTTACATCGTGACGCGCGACGGCAGCAGGACGAGCGTACCCGGAGTTTTTGCCGCGGGCGACGTGCAGGACGTGATCTACCGGCAGGCGGTAACGGCGGCGGGGTCGGGTTGCATGGCCGCGCTGGATGCGGAACGATTTTTAGAGAACGAAAACGGGAAGTGAGCCTGCCGACCGAAACTCAACCACGGGGAACCAATCCCCGATGATGCGCGCGACGCTGTTGAAGCTTTCCAACAGCAAAGGCCTGGCGCGTTGGGTGACTTCACACAAAACTTCGCGGCGCATGGCGCAACGATTCGTCGCCGGCGAAGAGCTGGATCAGGCTATCGCTGCGGCGCGCGTGTGCAATCAGAACGGATTACACGTCAGCCTCGATCTGCTCGGAGAGAGCGTCACCAACGCGGAAGAGGCGCGGCGTGCACGCGACATGTATTTCGTGATCTTCGACCGTATCGCGCATGAAAAACTCGATGCGAATGTTTCGTTGAAGGTGACGCAGCTCGGATTGGATTTGGGCGACGCGCTTTGCCAGGAACTGGTGGAATCGATCGTGGAGCGCGCGCAGGGCTATGGAAATTTTGTGCGCGTGGATATGGAAGGATCTGCGTATACGCAGCGCACGATTGATCTGGTGAAGCGGGTGCGCGCGAAAACGGCGTCGGTAGGCGTGGTTGTGCAGGCGTATTTGAAGCGCACCGGTGACGACGTGCCGGGATTGCTCGCAGCGAAGTGCCGGCTGCGCCTGTGCAAAGGGGCGTACAAGGAGCCGCCGGAGATCGCGTTTGCGGCGAAATCGGATGTGGACGCGAATTACGTGCGACTGATGAAGGAGTTGCTTCCGAGCGGGATCTATCACGGGATTGCGACCCACGATCCGAAGATGATCGATGCAACGAAGACGTTTGTCGCGGAGCGCGCAATTGCGAAGAACGCGTTTGAATTTCAAATGCTGTACGGAATCCGCGCGGATTTGCAGCAGCAATTGGTGCGCGAAGGTTACGGAATGCGCGTATATATTCCATACGGCAAGGATTGGTTTCCGTATTTTATGCGGAGATTGGCCGAGCGGCCGGCGAACATGATGTTCTTCGTGCGTAATTGTTTTCGAGGCTAGGAAGAGCCGCGATTGCGCGCAGAGGCCCGCACGTGTCTGCGCTATAACAGGTTCTACAGCTTGCGGCAGATGGTCACGCCGTCGCGCAGCGGGACGAGCACCGGGAAAAGTTCGCTTGAGTTGCGGACGAGGCGATTAAATTCCTGAACGCCGCGAGTGAAGGCGTTTGACGATTTCTTCGTAACGCGGCCCGACCACAGCGTATTGTCCGTGATGAAAAGGCCACCGCGGCGAACGCGCGGCACGGCAAGCTTGAACACCGCCGGATATTGGTCTTTGTTCACGTCGTTGAAAATGATGTCGAATTCACCGGGAATCTGGCGAAGCAGATCGAGCGCATCGCCGACCTGGATCTTGATTCGATCGGCGACCCCGGCGCGCTCGAAGGAGCCGCGAGCGCGTTCGGCATTCTTCGGATCACCGTCTGTGTAGAAAATTTCCGCGTCCCGTCCTGCTGCACGGGCAATCCAGAGCGTCGAATAGCCAATCGCGGAGCCCATTTCGAAGATGCGGCGCGCTCCTGTCAATTCCACAAATAGCGAAATCATCCGCGCGACAGCTGGGCCGATGATCGGCACCTTGTGCTTCGCGGCGTAGCGCTCCATTTCGGTGACGACTGCGTCGCGCTTCGGAAGCTGCGCGTAAATGTATTTCTCGATGTCTTGGTTAGTGATGCGCATGCTGTTCAAGTCCGAGGGATTCACCGGGCTCCATGGCGTGGATTTCGAGTCCGGCGATATCCTGCGTGAATTCCTGCAATTGCGCGGGAGTTCCCGTGAGAACAGGGAAAGTTGCATAGTGCATCGGAACTACGTGCTGCACGTTGAGGAAGCGAATTGCGAGCGCGGTTTCCCGCGGTCCCATGGTGTAATGGCCGCCGATCGGCAAGCATGCGAGATCGGGTCTGTAGAGTTCCGCGATCAGCTTCATATCGCTGAAGGCGCAGGTGTCACCGGCGTGATAGAGCGTGAAGCCGCCGGGGCATTCGACGACGAAACCG
>DASTCZ010000301.1:0-2969 GCA_035710585.1 Candidatus Acidiferrales bacterium
ATCGAGGAGCCCGTCCACACGCCGACCGCTTCGGACGCAAAATTGTGAGCCGCGGAGCCTTGTGCGCGAGCTGCGCGAGCGATGATCGATCCGGCGAGGAACGCCGAAGAAACCAGCAACAGCAAGCGAACAAGTCGCACGGAGAACCTCCTCGGGAAAACGACCTCATACGCAGGCCCATTGGCTTGACGCTCGATCCCGGCAAAGTGTTACGCGCCGCGAGGTTATCCGGCCGAGCACATTTGACACGCCGATGCGCGCTTGCTACATCACTACGCCGGTGATGGCGAGCCACGGAGGCGGAGATGAAACGAAATTTCGCGCGAGGAATGATGCTGATCGGACTGGCGTTGATGAGCGCCGCAGCCGTGGAAATCGCGCGGGCTCGGCAGCAGGAAGCGACCTCGAGCGGAATTCCCGCGTTTCTCGAGCGGCGAGAGCGCGCGAAATGGACCTTGGCCGAGCAGGGCAAGCCCGCGAATCTCGATCAGCTTGACGACGACTACTATTCGCTGAATTACGCGCCAGACGGATCAGTCAAAGCGATGACTAAGGACGACGTCACCGCCGCGAAAACCGCGCTGCCGGCGGTCAAAGCGCAAATTTCCGATTTTAAGGTCATTGGCTGCGGCCGCGACTGCTACATCACGACTTACACCGCGGCGCTGCAAAGCGATCCGCCGATGAAGCTGTACGCGAGTTCGGTGTGGGTAAAGAAAAACACTTCGTGGAAGACCGTGTTCTTCCAGCCCACCAAAATTCAGTAGCGCGCCGGCCGCTCCGTGAAGAAGAACTCATCAAGTAGTCTGTCTCAGGTGCGCAGACAAGCCTAGTTTACGTGGTGCTTCGTCTTCGGGAAGTATTTCTGGTGGCGCATGATCGATTGGATCGCGTCCACGAGCAGTTCGCTGGCCTGAGCCTTCGCGACGTAACCCTGAACTCCAATTTGCTTGGCGTCTTCGATCATCGTTTCGATATTGTGAATGGAAACCAGCAGAATCGGAGTGTCCGGCGAACAGCTCCGGATGGCCTTTGCCGCGTCGAGCCCGTTCATCACCGGCATGGTGATGTCTAACACCACCAGATCCGGTTTCATCTCCAGCGTCTTTTGAACGGCCTCTTCGCCGTTCACCGCCTCGCCGCACACTTCAAGGCCAGGCGACGCTTCGATCAAAGCCCGTATCCCCTGCCGGATATATTCCTGGTCATCCGCGACTAGGATTCGCAAGCGGCCCTCAGTTGTCTTTTGGTACTGTCGATTACGGCCAAAGACGCCACGACCGTCTCGGCCCACTTATTGGATACAGTTTCACTCGCGATGGAGTCAGCAACTATAAGCAGCATGGTACTCGCCGTGCGCTGGGATTTAACGCCCCTGTGAACCCGGTGTTCCCGCCGCGGGAGCCTGGCTTGCTGGGAGGAACGGCTTCAAAAAGCTTACGAATTCCATCGGGAAAATGAACTTCGAAGCGGAACTCGCGCCGAGATTTTTGAGCGCCTCCAGGTACTGCAAACTCATCGTATTTGGATCGAGCGTCTTCGCAACTTCAAAGATCTTTTGCAGTGCGAGCGAATAACCTTCCGCGCGCAGAATCGCCGATTGCTTGTCGCCTTCGGCCTTGAGGATGGCGGATTGCTTTTCGCCATCGGCAACGGTGATCCTCGCCGTGCGATCACCCTCCGCAGCGGTGACCATCGCGCGGCGGCTGCGCTCCGCGCTCATCTGCTTGGTCATCGCGTCTTGCACGTCTTTGGGCGGATCGATTTCGCGGATTTCGACGCTGGTCACTTTGCCGCCCCAGCGTTCGGTCACCTCGTCGAGCTTGCCGCGAAGCACGCTATTGATTTCCTCGCGCTTCGCCAGCACGTCATCCAGTGGAATGTCGCCGACGACGGCACGCAAAGTCGTCATGGCGATCCCGCGAGTGGCGCCACCGAAATCCTGCACCTGGACGACGCTTTGCACTGGGTCGGTGACTTTCCAGTAGACCAGGAAATCGATGGAGATGGAGGCGTTGTCTTTGGTGATGCATGTTTGCCGCGGAACTTCCAGATACTGTTCGCGCAAATCCACACGCGAGGCGACGTCCACGACCGGAACGATGAAAATTATGCCCGGCCCTTTTTGCCCGATGCAGCGCCCGAAGCGGAAAACGACGAGGCGCTCATATTCGCGAACCACGCGAATCGCGCTCACGAGCATCAAGAAAAAAATCACTGCGACGATCACCACCACTGCGAAGGCAACGGTGTTGAGGTCCATCGAAATTCCTCCGTCAGGAAATCTTGCGTACGTGCAGCGTCAAGCCTTCCACCGAATCCACCGCGATGCGTTCGCCGCGAGAAATCGGAGAGGCATCCGCCAGCGCGTCCCAATCCTCACCATTGACGAGGACCACTCCGCGCGGCGCGATGTCGGTCTTCGCAATTCCCGTTTTGCCCGCGATGCGTTGCACGCCCGTGAGAACCGGTGCATGCCTCGATCGAACGACCAGCCGGACGACTCCGCCGATCATCGCCGCCCACAAGATCGCGACGGTCACGATCGCCCACGCTGAAATCGCAAATCCGGGCATGCGTGGCAACACCAGAAAAGACCCGGCGATGAAGGCAATCAATCCGATCACCGTGAGCGCCCCGTGCGAAGTGATCTTGAGTTCGAGGCCAAGCAGGATCATGCCTGCGACGAGCAATGCCGCGCCTGCCACCTGGATCGGCAAATCCACGATTCCGGCAAGCGACGCGAGAATTGCGAGAAAGCCAATCGTGCCCGTAACGAATCCGTGCGGCGCGAAAATTTCGATCATGATCGCGAGCGCGCCGAGCAGAAACAACAGGTAGGCAATCGTGGGGTTGGTGACAACGGCGACGAGCTTTTCCCGCGTGTCGAGCTGGAGTACTGCGACTGAAGCTCCCTTGATCGCAATGGTCGCGCTACCAGAAGGTCGGCGAATCTGCCGCCCATCGAG
>DASTCZ010000302.1:0-16838 GCA_035710585.1 Candidatus Acidiferrales bacterium
GCGTAGCGAATCGAGGGATCGATCAAACTTTGCAGCCAATTGCTGCTGATGCGGTTGCGCACCGCATCCACATACCACGCGTACCGCGAACCAAAATCGCCGGTCCCGCCTGCGCCTGGCACCGAAAGCGAACCGGTTGAATTCCCGCCAAGCTGAAATGTCTGGGTCTGGGCGTTGGAGAGCGGCTCGGAGGGGCTGCCACCGCCACCGTAGGGAACAGCATTTGGAGGCGGAGGAGTTTTGTCTTCCAGGATGCGCGACTGCCGAGTCTGATATTTCGGAGGCTGCTCCTTCTGAAATTTGGGAAGCGGCGTTGCGTCCGGCGGCGGTTCGACCTTTGGCTTGGGCTCCTCTTTGTAGAGCCCTTTGCTATCGTCCACCACTCGGTTCGGAGTCTGCACTTCCGGCGTCGGAAGCGGAATCCCCGGCAGGTGCTGCACCGTCCCGATGGCTACCGCTCCGCCTCCAGGCGCGTTTCCGCCCCAGATATCTCCCTGATGTTGTACCCACACGCCGATGAAGATCGAACATGCCAGCGCCCCATGAAATAACAGCGACCATTTGAACATCCCCATTACCGTGGGGTCGGCGGCGGGGTGGTGGGGAGCGTGATTCATTTCATTGAACCTTGGCACGCTCGCTGAGTGGTTCGGTGACTACGAGCACGTTGGCAATTCCTGCCTGCTTCAAATTATCGAGCACCATCGCCACGGTGCCAAACGGCACCTTCTCGTCCGAACGTAGGTATACCGGTTCGCGCGACGGATCGCGCATTTGCGATTTGGCTTTCTCGCCCAGGTCGTGAATATTCACTGCGTCATTTCCGATGTAAAGGCGCTGCGCGTGATCGATCGTCACCACAACGTGCGCTTCCGTGATGTCCTTCACCGTAGTCGTCTTGGGCAGATCCACTTCAATGCCCGACTGCAAAATCGGCGCCGTGATCATAAAAATGATCAGCAGCACGAGAACGACGTCAACC
This sequence comes from Candidatus Acidiferrales bacterium, assembly GCA_035710585.1. Lineage (GTDB taxonomy): Bacteria > Acidobacteriota > Terriglobia > Acidiferrales > UBA7541 > DASTCZ01. The sequence goes on from DASTCZ010000302.1 coordinate 983, forward strand.
AGTGGAACGATGTTGATTTCCGCTAGCGAGCTTTCCGTCGGTTTTGAAAGTTGCGGCATGCCTTGCTGCTTATGCGCTCATTTTTTCGACTTGCGCGGTCACTTCCATCGTGAAATTGTCCATCCGGGCAGCCATTTCGCGCGTGCGGTGCACAAAAAGATTGTAAGCGATCACGGCCGGGATAGCCGTGAAGAGGCCCGCCGCCGTGGTGATCAGCGCTTCGGCAATGCCCGGCGCCACAGCGCGCAGACTCGCCGCGCCCGCGCTTCCAAGCCCGGTAAATGCGTCCATCACACCCAGCACCGTTCCAAACAACCCGATAAACGGAGTTACCGAGCCGGTCGTCGCCAGCCACGGCATGTACCTTTCGATGCGCCGCAACTGCTCCGCGGAGGCATTTTGCATGCTCACAGTCACTGCCGAGATGCTCTTCAAGTGCCCGTGCGGATTGCCGGCCGTGAGCTGGCTCTGCAGCTCCCGAAAGCCGGCTTCGTAGACGTTTTCAAGCGGCGAATGTCCGTTGCCCATCGAACGTGGCTCGGGTAATCCGCGGCTCGCGCGGAATACTCGTAGAAATTGAGTCGTGTCCCGTCGAATCGAGCCGAACATCGCCAGCTTTTGCAGTATGAGTGCCCAGGAAAAAAGCGAGAAGAAGAGAAGAATGCCGAGAACGATCCAACTAATGAGTCCGGTCTGCTGGATCAATTGTCCAAGCTGACCACCGATCAATAGCAACGCGAAAGCTGAAATTTTGCCCCCCTAAACGAGTGATTCTTGCCCCGCAAGTACCGTAGCACACGCCCTTCGCGCGCCACAACGAATGAGATGCGAAATAACAACCGCCTGCTGCACTTTGCGACACATTGATGTGTCCCGAAGATTGGCGCGCCAAGCCTTCGTTATTTGCAAAAGTAGCGCGGCGAATTGGGTATAACGGCGCTGTGCTAAGATACGATTCAATGGCCGAAAGAATCGATGTTCGCCTGGAATCTTTGTCGGGTGAGGTGCGCCCGGGCAATATCTCGCTTGCCGATTCGGCCGCGGCTGGCGGCAAGACGTTTTATCTCGAGACTTTCGGCTGCCAGATGAACGTGCACGACTCCGAAAAAGTCGCGGGTGTTCTTTTGCAGCGCGGCTACCGTCAGGTTGAAGAGCCCTCCGCAGCGGGTCTCGTGCTCTATAACACCTGCAGCATCCGCGAAAAGGCCGCGCAAAAGGTATTTTCGCGCCTGGGAGAGTTCCGAAACGCACGCGAAGGACAGCAAATCGGCGTGCTTGGTTGCGTTGCGCAGCAGGAAGGCGAAGATATTTTCAGGCGGGCACCCTGGGTCAGCCTTGTTTGTGGCTCGGCTAGTTACCGCAATTTTGGGCATATGGTCCAGCAACTTGAAGCCGGCGACCGGCGCGTCACCGGGCTCGACACCGATACCGACGAGACGTTTGAGACGGAAGTCACGCGGCGCGATCACCCCTTCCGCGCCTACATCACGATCATCGAAGGCTGCGACAGAGCCTGCACCTATTGTGTGGTGCCCTATACGCGCGGCCCGGAGCGCAGCCGCGCCAGCGCGAGCATTCTCGAAGAGGCGAGTCGCCTCGCAGAAGCCGGCTATACAGAAATCCAGCTCCTCGGCCAAACTGTGAACTCCTACCGCGACTCTTCATCACGGCGCATGTGCTTCAGCGAGCTGTTACGCGCCGTTGCGGACATCGACGGCATCCGGCGTGTTCGCTTCACCACTTCGCATCCAAGCGATTTCGGCACCGATATCGTCGAGGCCATTGATTCTCACCCGGGCGTCTGCGATCACGTTCACTTGCCCGTTCAATCCGGCTCGACTCGAGTCCTCAGAGCGATGCAGCGGACCTACACTCGCGAGCAATATCTCGAGAAAATCGCACTGATCCGCAGCGCGAAGAAAGATATCGCGATCACCACGGACGTCATCGTCGGTTTTCCGGGCGAGACGGAAGACGATTTTGCCGAGACGCTGAGTTTGCTCGATGCGGCGCAGTACGACGGCGCGTTTTCTTTCAAGTATTCTCCGCGCCCGAATACACCGGCGCAGGATTTTGAGGACGCGATTCCGGAAGAAGTAAAGGGAAGAAGGTTGCAGATCCTGCAGGATCGCCAGCGAGAGATTCAAACGAAGCGCAACGAAGCGCTCATCGGCAGCGAGTTCGAAGTGCTCGTCGACGGCGGCGGCCGCCGCGAAAATCAGTGGGCGGGGCGGACTTCAGCAAACCGCACCGTGAATTTCGCTTCGCCGCATAGCAATCTTTTGGGGCATTATGTAAGCGTGCGCGTGCTTCGCGCCGGACCAAACAGCCTTGTAGGAGAGCACGTCATCTAACAAACCGGGGAGGGCCCTATGGAAGTCGAAATGAAGATCCGCAGTCTGGTAATGGATCCCGCGACGAACACCCCGATCGTCGTCCTCAAAGATGCGCAAGGCACGTCAGTGCTTCCGATCTGGGTGGGCGTCTTTGAAGCTAACGCCATCGCTCTCGAAATCGAAAAAGTGCAAACTCCTCGCCCGATGACGCATGATTTGTTGCGCAACGTCCTGCTCGGTCTGAACGTAAGCGTGCATCGCGTTGTAGTAAGCGAGCTGCGTGATGATACGTTCTACGCCCTGATTTGGCTGGAGCACGAAGGCCAGCTAATGTCCATCGACGCAAGGCCGAGCGACGCGCTCGCTCTGGCATTGCGCGTCGATTGCCCGATTTATGTTGATGACCAGGTGCTCCGCAGTTCAAAGGACACCAGCCCCATCAACGAAAAAAGCACCCACGAAGAGCTGCGCAAATGGCTTGAGAACCTTTCCGACGAGGATTTGGGCCGCTATAAGATGTAGCCGGGCCGCCAGATTCCACAGCCCCTTTTCGCTGTTTTTTCACTTTTCGCTTGCGCAACCCCTTGCTCGTCTGTAGATTGGCACTACCCGTGTAGGTGGCGCTCGGGAAATCACCTTTGAGATGTTTCCGATGCAGCCGCTTGCGAGGAGGCAAGGCCTGCCAGTTTCATGACCGCGATCCTGACGATTGCCAATCAAAAGGGCGGCGTCGGTAAAACCACTACCGCCATCAATCTCGCCGCTGCACTCGCCCTCCGACAAAAAAGAACTCTTCTCATCGATCTCGACCCGCAGGCGAATTCCAGCATCGCTTTCTTCGACGGCGGAGATATTTCGGCTTCGATGTTCGACGTCTTCGGGGAAGCGCGAGTGGATCTTGCCAGCGTCATTAAGCCGACGAAAAATTCGAATTTGAGCGTTGCTCCCGCGAAGCTTGCGCTCGCGAAATTGGAACAGCAGCTCGCCGGCCAATTTGACGCGCCCTACAAACTAAAAGACTCGCTGGGACCGGTGCTCAAGAATTTCGACTTCGTCGTCATTGACACGCCTCCCGCGCTTGGAATCCTTACTGTCAACGCCATGGTCGCCTCCACGCACCTCGTCGTGCCCATTCAAGCCGCCTATTTCGCGATCGAGGGTACGGACGACTTGCTCGAAACTTACGAACGCATCCGCGCGCGTCCCAACCCAGCGCTAAAGGTGCTCGGTGTCGTCATCACCCTTTTCGATAAGCGCACCAACATTTCGCGCGATACCGACGAGCAGATGCGCACAGTGTTCGGTTCCGTGCTCTTCAAGACGCGCATCTCGAAAAACGTCCGGCTCGAAGAGAGCCCCGCTTACAAGGAAACCATTTTTTCGTTCGCGCCGAAGTCACCTGGCGCGCTGGAGTATCGCAAGCTTGCCCTGGAGGTTATCCAACGTGTCGAAGAGGATCGGATTGCCCGTCACTCTCAAGATGCGGCATGACGCTCACTACGTCGAGCAACTGACCACATTTAGTGGCGCGGCAATCGGACGGATGGTTCCGGTGGAGAAAATCCACCCGAATCCGGACCAGCCGCGAAAAGCTCTCGGAGATTTGACCGAGCTGACGCAATCGATCAAGGAAAAGGGCGTACTCGAGCCGCTGCTCGTTCGTTACGTGCCTCGCGAAGATGCCTACCACATCATCTCTGGCGAGCGCCGCTATCATGCTTCCCGCGCTGCGGGCCTCCGCGAACTGCCCTGCATCGAAAAAATCGCCGATGACGCTGAAACGCTCGAACTGGCTTTGATCGAGAACATCCAGCGCAAAGACTTGACGCCTTTCGAAGAAGCAGACGGTCTGCAGCGATTGGCCGATCAGTTCGATTACACGCACGACGACATCGCGAAGAAAATCGGCCGCGCTCGCTCCTCGGTTACCGAGACGATGTCGCTGCGCAATATCCCCGAACCACTTCGCAAGCGCTGCGTCGAGAAGGGAATTAATTCAAAGTCCCTGCTTCTCCAGGTCGCGCGGCAGCCCAACGAAAAGAAAATGTTTGAGGCATTTCAGCGCATCGTCCAGGGTGGCTTGACCCGCGATGAAGCTCGCCGCGAACGCCGCGAAGAAAGCGAACTTGGTCCGCGCCCGCAGCCCTTCATTTTCAATTTCGAATCAGACGATGAAAGCTTCCGGCTGCGCATCCAATTTAAAAAGAGCCACGTTTCGCGCGAAGAGCTGGCGTCCGTCCTGCGATCCGTGCTCGATTCCGTCGAGCAGTCGCGATTTGATGCGGAGCCGGGTTCCGCGCGTGCTGCCGGTCACGGAATTTCGTAGCGATTCTGACTTCGTAGGTATTGGCCTCCTTCCGGCACATCCTTGCTGGACCTTTCACCTCAACACGTCGAGCTCCTTGAGCGCATCGGGGCACAGGGATTCTCCATTGTGGCTTTCCCTTTGTATGCGCAAGCCGTCGGGATTCGCCGTGGAGATTACGCTGTGCTGCTCAAGCCAGAGCCTGAAGGCGCATTCAGTTTTTATGGAGAACCGTTCATGCTCATCGATGGGAATCCGGGCGTTCGCGTTAAGCGGGGAATTGATGAGGTCTTCGTCTGGAAATCGAAGGAGATCCCCGCAACCCCCGAGCCTCTCGTGGAATTAGCACAGTTTCGAAGTGACCTCGAACGAGCGATTGCATCAATCTCCTGAGGTTTACGGAAATGAAAGCCGAATTCACCGGCGACGAACTCGTCCTTGCAATCATCGCTTTGGTCAGGCGCATCAATCCGCGGATGTTGAAATCCGAAGCCGATGGTTTTTCCGTCGACTTCAGCCTGATGGCCAATCGCGCGACTCGCACACCTGACGAACAGTTGCTAGTTAGACTTCGCGAGGCCTCCGAAACACAGGCGAACGCGCTTGATTTCACGTCCTCCGAGGCGGAACTGCTCGCCTCCTCTCTCGGACTGTTGGAAGTTCTACAGGCGTGGCCGGCAGATGTGCTGAAGCTTAGCCGGGAAATGCGCGCTCGGCTCGTTCCGCCGACATAGCTTCCACGTTCGCGCTGGACAGTTCCTCTTTGCTCGTACGGCGCTTCTTCTGGCAAACTCAATCGCGAAATGGCTTACGACCTGATTTGCATCGGCGCCGGCCCCACGGGCCTCGCGACTGCGATTGAGGCGAAGCGCGCCGGCTTGAGTGCCTTGGTGATCGACAAAGGCTGCCTCTGCAATTCGATTTTCAACTATCCCGCGCACATGATTTTTTTCACTACGCCGGAATTGCTCGAGATCGGCGATTTGCCGATGACGGCTCTTGGTGAAAAGCCGACTCGAGTCGAGGCCCTGAAGTACTACCGAAAATGCACCGAGCACTATCAGCTCGACCTGCGGCTCTATGAAGCCGTGGCGCGGATCGAGGGAAGCGACGGCCGGTTCCGCGTCCACACACGCTCCGCTCTCGGGATCGAGAACACATACGAGACTTCAAAGCTCGTGATCGCCACGGGCTACTACGATCTACCCAACCTCATGGGAATTCCGGGCGAGGATCTTCCCAACGTCTCGCACTATTACACCGAACCGCACGCATTTTGGAATCAGGACGTGGTCGTTATTGGCGCTAAAAATTCCGCGGCAGATGCCGCACTTGAGCTCTTTCGCGCTGGAGCACGCGTCACAATCGTTCATCGAGGCCCTGAACTCGGTCGGACCATCAAATATTGGGTTCGCCCAGACATTGAGAATCGCATCAAAGCAGTGCAGGTTCGCGCGCTTTTCAATACGCGCGTACTTCGTGTCGAAGAGGATTCCGTTTGGGTCGCGAACGGGGAAGGTGAACGCGGGCTGCCGGCTCGTCATGTATTTGCTCTTACTGGATACCATCCTGATTTCGATTTCCTGCGAAGCGCAGGAATCAAGCTCGAGCCAAAAACCAATAAGCCCCACATCGATTCGGTCACGATGGAGACGAATGTTCCCGGGATTTTTCTCGCGGGAGTGGTGATCGGCGGAAATCACCCGAACGAAATTTTCATTGAGAACGGACGATTTCACGGCCGTCAAATTGTCGCCGCTTTAACAGGGAAATCCGCTCCTCCAACGCCAAAGCCCGTGGAAAGCCTTGCGACGAATGCGGACCGCTCGGTGTAATCTTCAGCGTAAATCGCCAACTTTGTCTCGCATTTCCTGCTGTATAAATCTCCGCTAATTTCGCAGAGTTAGTTTCCTGACGTTCAGCTTTTTGCTCCGCACACCCTCGCTTGCTAGAATAGATTTCGATGGCATCGATTCTCGCGGAAGCCGGCGAAACTTTGGCCACTTTAGCCAAGGGATTCAGCGTCACGTGGCGAAATCTGTTTCGCAAAACGGTCACCGAGAATTATCCGACCGAGCCGGTTCACTTTCAGCCCCGTTACCGCGGCATCCACGTCCTCCATCGCGACGAACAAGGGCTGGAGAAATGCGTTGCCTGTTTCTTGTGCGCGGCAGCTTGTCCCGCGAACTGTATTTATATCGAAGCAGCCGAGAACACCGAATCGAATCGCATCTCCTCCGCCGAGCGCTTCGCGAAGGCCTACAATATCGATTACTCCCGCTGCATTTTCTGCGGCTATTGCGTTGAAGCCTGTCCGACCGACGCGATCACTCACGGCCACGGCTTCGAACTCGCCACGTACAACATCAACTCGCTCGTCTACCGCAAAGAGCAACTCCTCGAGTCTCTCTCTTCCTCCGAACCGTCGCTTCCACCCTCAACGCGCCGCCCACTCCCCGCCTCCCGCGCCTAAATCCAAACGCGAACGGATTCACGTCGCCCGCGATACTTGAACAAATGAACTAGCTGAGCGACCGCAAAACACAACCTCTTCGCCGCCCTTCTCTCACTTCCCTTATAAGAGTTTCCCTGATTGCGCCTTCGTGGTGACGTATCCCCGGCTGTGTATTATGGGGAGAGCGGATGTGGGCCGGAGTTGAAAGGTAAGGAACTTGAAAGGGCTGGCATAGGACGACGAGATTGGTACATACACTGATCTCACCTGAGCGAGGTGGTTGAAAGTGGTTCAGCGTATCGAACGACCGGGCGACTCGAGATTTGAAAGCAGAAGACTTGCCGAGAGGAAGATTTTGCACATGGCTCGCGCGTGGCTGGACCGGTTCGGAGAACCGTGAGGGCGAAGGTGCGAAATGATGTGGAGAACGAGCGAAACACGATAACAGCGGCAAGTATCGTCGATCGTGCTATTGCGTCATGAAATGTTTGACCGGCAGCGAAAGTGAGAACTGCCCGTCTGGCTAAGGAAGACCCTCAGAGAATGGCTATCGAGATCGATCGCAAGACGAGAGCATCCGCAGACTTTTTGGCGTGAGTGAATAGCACGCCGGTTCCAACGCCGAACGAATTACGGCGGTGCGGCGGTAGCGGATCAAATCTGAGGGTCCGTGGTCGCAGAATCGGGAGTCGTGGAACTGATGGTCATCGCGCGAGTGAACCGTAGCGGCGATGGGCAGAGAGAGAGCCGGAGGTTGAAGTTGCCTGATGCGCGGCCGGGCGCTCTGCGGAAGCAGATCGTGATTCATGCGGTGGGGGGAGACTCGGACGTTGGGGGGCCGGAAGCGCTGTTGAGGATTTGGTGCCGGTGACGAGTAACGTCGCAGGGTGCGGAGTACCTTCTGCGGGGAGTGACGCAGGGTAAGGAGAGATTTCGGTGCGGGCTGGAGTGCTACTGACGACTGGCACCTTGCTGGACGAAGCCCTCGAAGAGACGCGCGATGGAACCCTTCGGTCTGAGATCTTGCTACGGGGCGGTAAGCGTTGGATGGGGAGCTGGGAAGTTGGAGGGAGAAGCAAAGTGGCGCGGTATAGGAGCTGGGAAGGGGCGGCGAGGGATCGGACGGCGGGAGTGCGGCGCTGAATACTGACCGGCTCGGCGGAGTTTTGGAAGTCGAGGAGGCAGCGAGCGAGCATTGCTGAGACGGCTTCCTCGAGGTACTGCGAGATGAGAGATTCGACTTGCTTGCGCAAATTGGCGGCGAAATTAAGACGCGACAGTTCGAATGCCTGCAGCATTTGCGGGGAGGCGTTTTCGAGATAGCGCCAAGAGTGGGGAAGTTGTGCAAGGCTCATGTGGGTCTGGCTCCTCGTTACTGAATAGTTTAATGCTGTACTGGTATAAGAACAAATACTGTCAGAAGAGTCATAGCAGTTCTATGAGTTATAGAAGCCAGTCGACAGGCAAGAGCGGGGGCCAACTGCGGCGAATGGACGGTGTAGAGACGCCGTTTTGCCGCCGAGATCTTGCGAGGTTTCGCTCTGCATTGAGGCGGAGCTCAAAGTTTTTAGCGGCACCGATTTGCAGGGACGAGGCTGAACGAGAAGCGAATCGAGTAAACAAGTTTTGACAACTTAATTCGGCGAAAGGACGGCGGGAAAGATGGACTCCACGCGAATGCCGCTCGAAGTGCGCGTCAGCGACGATACGATCACGGAGATTTATCGCGCGGAGGATTTTTTCGGCGGGCACGGAGCAAGCAGAGACGGAGCTGGACGGGAAGAAGCGGACGTATGTGAAGAGATGAAGGCGAACGTGGTGAACAGGAGACGGCGAGGCGGACGGCCGACGCGAAAGCTGCGGAATTGGATTTTCCCGTGATTCATTTGGCGTTGCAGTTTTTGGAATCTGAAGCGACGCGATAGACGGAGCCAGGGAGGAGAAATGGTCTCTACGCAGGCACAGCACGCGATGTGCGGAGTGAGAGCCCGGTTGCAGATCGAGGTGATTCGCGACGTGATGCTGTCGGCGGCAGAGTGCGCGAGGAGCTTCGGAGTTCCGCACGGCGGATGGATGACCTTGCGGGAGATCGCTGAGTTGACGGCGTATGCGGAGGCGAGCGTTTCGGCTCAGCTGCGGAGATTGAGGAAGCCACGGTTTGGAGGATTTACCGTTGAAAAGCGGCGGCGATCGAGTTCTGAGATCCAGTGGGAGTACCGCATCCCGGGGCGATCAGAGAACTCGTTCGCGGAGGAGATTTTTAGGGGGATGAGAGCGATGTAGGGAAACTGAGGAAGCCGCTGAGGCTGATCTTCAACACGAAGGACACAAAGAGGAAGCGAAGAGCATGAAGAGCACGACGAGCGGGGCAGCGGAGACATAGTACGAAGGCTCGAGGGATTTGCAATTGATTCGGTAGGAACCAGATTGGGATGGCGCGCGGGAGGCACGTATGAAGCCGGAATTTGCATTTGACGTATGTCACGACGTGTATCGGGCGGCGCGTGAGGTGCTGGACGGGAAGTTAGGCACGACGGATCTCAATTCGCGCGAGAAATACATGTGGCGGCCGGACCTGCGGCCGCACCTGGCGGAGTACGTCGCGGATTTTGCGCTGGCTGGGCAACGGGCGTTGGCAGAGCCTTGGCTGGCGAGCCGGCTGGTGATGTTCAGAGTTTTCTATGTCGCCGGTAACGAGTACAGCGCTGCGCGCGGGCGCCTAGGGATCTGCGAGCGGACGTGGGCGAGCTGGGCTGATGAGGTGCGGAACCGGGTAGGGAGCGAATTGTTGCGGAGGGGAATGTTTCCGCCAAGAGACTATTTCCATGGCGCAAGCGTGTCCAAACAGGCGGCTTGAAGCCTTGCGAGCGCTCAGGGGTGACTGGCGTATTTCTTCAGGGAACAGTTCGCGCAGTTCGTACTTGAGATAAGGTAATCGAGGAACCAGCGCGGGTCGAAGCTACGAAGAAACCGGCGGCCACATCGGGGACAGCGAAAGCTCGAGAAGGGAGCACCAGTCACGAGGCATGCGGCAACCCAGATTATCCAGCACGGTCCGCGGAGCCAGCGGTTGCCGGTCTTGATGGTGAGCCAGAGAAGCGGCAGGCCGGAGAAAAGGGCAGCGAGCCATAGATTTCTGAGGATCCGGAAGCGGCGCCATTGTGGTGAGTAGGACTCCACGATCCAGCAGATTAGCATGGTCACAAAAATAATTAAAAAAGTACTTGACAGAGTTACGCTCCTATGCTCTACTGTGTGTGGAGAAGAAGTGTCTCAGGCCCGGAAGCGATTCCGGGCTTTTGCATTTTAGGGCCCGGAATGGGGCGGATAGTCGTCTCAGACACATCGAAGTCGCAACCTTCGCAAAAAACTGATTAGCGAAAACGAGCGCGTATTCGCGCCATCGTAGCGGAGAAGTCTGCTTAGAGGAGATGGGGAGGGAGTATGCCGGCATATAGCAATACAAATCCACCGCTGAGTCTGTATCCAGGCGACGTGGGGTTCAGCTTTTCGAATGAGGCGGTAACGAGCGGGACGGCGGGAGCGCAGTTTGCGCTACCGGAGCCTGCGGGGTTCCCGGACCAGGGGCGCACGGTGCGATGGCAGACGATTTTCGGAACGGCGCCGAGCTCGGTGAGTCTTGCGCTGCAGGGCGCTGCGGCTGATGTCGATACGGAGTACGCGACGATTGACACGAGCACCGTGACGGCGGGCGAGGCGCGGACGGCGGCCGGGGTGAGAGCGAGATTTTTGCGGGTAAAGTGCACTTCGATCAGCGGGGGATCGGGAGTGACGGCGAAGGTTTTGGCGTGAGGCGGAGGGCAGGGGCCCTTCGCGGAAGGCACTCCGGGTAAACAGGAGGCAGAAGGCGGTCCCGACAAAAGTCGTCGGGATGCAAAAGGCGCAAAGGCAAAAAGCCAACTGCGGATTTCAAATTTGAAATTTCAGATTTCAAAGAGAACCAAGATCGAAGGCAACATCGGACGCAGAGGCGCACCGTGCCATTCGGCAGGCAGGCCACGGCGGGCAGGCGCGAAGGGCGCAGAGTTACGCAGAGATCAAAGTGATGGGTGGGGACAAGTGCTTGAGATCGTGATTTGACGGCAGAGGGCAGGACCCGGATCAACTTCATCGGGGCAGGGGCCCTTCGCGGAAGACGCTCAGGGTAAACAGAAGGCAAGGAACATCTCCAGGTGCGGGTCGGAAACCTGTATGGCGCGAGCGACACAGTCTAAAGCGAAGAAGGCCGGTGACAAGCGCAACGGCGCAGGAGCGGCAGAGGAAATCGGGCCGCCGGAGCGGGATTACCTGAGCTCCGAGGAAGTGGCGGCCGAGATTGCGTCGCGATGCGATCTGGTGAAGGTCGGGTGCGAGTTGCTGCGCGGCGGAGCGGAGTCGAAGGGCGCTTCGGTGAAGCTGAGGATGTGGGAGTCGGTAATGAAATGGCTGTATGGCGCGATGCCGGCTGCGAACGACGCGCGGGACAATAGATCCGAGATGAGCGCGGGGTGGGACTGGCGATTGCCGAAGGCGAAAGAAGAGGAAGGAGTGCAGGCGTGAGCGGACTGGTGAACGGATTGAATGTCGCAAAAATTCTGCGGATCGGCGGGGCGGGAGTGTTTCTGGCAGGCGTCGCGTTGGCGCTGGAACACTATGCGATCGCGGCGTGCGTAGTTGGCGGCGCTGCGGCGTATTTGGTAGGGAAGAAGATCGGCGGGTGAGAAGAGGATTCACAGAATTGTGAGGAGCGAGAGCGGACCAAGCGGCGGGACAGCCGAAAGAGCTGAGTTCACGACGACGCGAGGTGCAGAAGATTCGGGGAGCGTAACGAGAAGTGTCGGGCAACGACTTCTCGCGAATGTTCGCGAGTATAGATATGACAGCAGGACTGTCGGGGCGAGCGAGGAGGGCGAACGGAAGATCCGGCGGCTGATCGAGTCTTACACGCCATTTGCGAGGCAGAGGGAATTTCACGAAAGCGGGGCGAAATACCGGCTGTTTGGCGGCGCGGCAGGGCCGGGAAAAACGAAGGCGCTGTTGTGGGAAGCAATCCGCATTGCGAACGCAAATGACGGCGTTGATACGCTGCTGCTGCGGAAAACTTTCCCGGAGCTGGAAGCAACGCTGCTGACGTATTTCCGGAGGGATGTAAAAAGGGAGGCGTATCGAAGTTACAACGAAGCGAAGCACATCGTAACGTGGCTGAACGGATCGACGACGCGATTCGGGCATTGCGCGAATGAAGGGGACATCTACCAGTATCAGGGCGCGGAATACGTCTTCATCGGAATTGATGAGCTGACGCATTTCACGCTGAAGCAGTGGCAATTCCTGACGAGCCGGAACCGGTGTTCGGTGCCAGGGACGACGCCGCGGATGGCAGGTGCCACGAATCCGGGCAACGTGGGGCACACGTGGGTGAAGGCGCTGTGGATCGACAAACGGGCGCCGGCGGGGATGGACCGGCCAGAGCAATACGATGCGAGCGATTACGCGTTCATCCGCGCGACGATTGCGGACAATCCGATCTACGCCAACGATGCGAATTATCGCAGAGCGCTGGAGGCATTGCCGACGCACTTACGGCAGATGTTTCTGCTGGGCGAATGGGATGTTTTTGCGGGGCAGTACTTCGACGCTTTCGATCGCGGAAAGCACACGCCGCGAGCGGAGACGATGAGGCTCGAACCCTGGTGGCCGAGATGGATCTCGATCGATTGGGGATTCGAGCATCCGAGTGCGGTGCTGTGGCACGTGACGGCGCCGGCGGCGGCAGAGAGACCCGATGGGCTGACGATCACTTATCGCGAGCTGGTGCAGAACAGACTATCGCCGCGGATGCTGGCGGCGGCGATCGCGGAGCGAAGCAAAGGCGAAAAAATATCGGCGGTGTACCTTTCGCCGGATGCGTTTGCGCAACGAACGGCCGACGACACGATCGCGGAGCAACTTGGACAAGGACTGGCGCTGGAGAATCTGCCGCGGCCGGATTTCGCAGACGACGACCGCGTGGGCGGCTGGATGCTGATGTACGACTTGCTGCGGCTGGGCAAGTGGGTGATTACGGACAACTGCACGGAACTGATTGAGACGCTGCCGATTCTGACGCGGAGCGAGAAGAACGTCGAAGACGTGCGGAAGATGGATGGAGATGATGCGGCGGATGCGGCACGGTACGGGTTGAAATCGCGGATGGGGCCGGCGGTGATTCCAGCGGCGGTGAGGAACATGGAGAGGATTACGGCGGAGGAGCCGACGAGCCGGGCAATCTGGTTGAGAGGGATTGAGGAGGAAGAGAAGAAGCGGGTGAGGGGAGTGAGGATGCCGAAGAGGTGGAGGTTCTAGAGGAGACGGCTGATTGCCGGCGGCGAAGCGAGGAGGCAGGGAAGCAGGGAGGCAAGGAGGCCGGCACGCGGTTGGAAGTAGGCGGTTGGCTGTTACGGGTCGACGATTGCAGATTTGCGCGATGCTTGGCGCAGAGGGCCGGTAGACATCGGAAAGCGGAAGCCCGGAATCGAACAGCGAATTTCAAATTTGAAATTTCAGATTTCAAAGAGAACCAAAAACGAAGGCAACGTCTGACGCCGAAGCCCGCCGTGCCTTTCGGCAGGCAGGCGCGCCGCGTTTCGCGATAGGCAGCGCGAGGCGGGGCGAGCGCTCCGGGCGACGCAGCGGCAACGATGGAAAGATCCCGAGCCCAGCCCTGAATGCGAGGGCTGGGGCACCCCGACAAGATTACGAAGCGCGATCAGGTGAAAAACGTGAAGGAAATATGGAGCCGGGTGGTGGCGGCGATGAGGGGAAGGTACGTCTGCGGGCTGGAGGATGAAGTGGCGCGATTGCGGGCGGAGAACCGCGCGCTGATGAATTCATTGCTAGGGACAGCAGGGATTCCGCCGCTGGGGCCGGATGCGCCGCAGTGGCCGGTGGCGAGTTCGGTGAGGCGGAGATCGTGGCCGCAGATCGCGATGGCGAGAGAAATTGAAGAGATGCGCAAAGGGCCGGCGCGGCGGGCAGGCGCCGAGGACGCAGAGAGAAGCGAGAGAGCGACCGCATGATTGATCGAGCCACATTGGAACGATTGCCGCAGATGAGCGAAGAAGAAGTGTGGAGCGCGCTTTTTCCGGCGGGAGCAATCGTCGAGAAGGAAGGCCCGCGAGACGCCGACGCCGCGCGGCGATTTGTGCCTGGAGAGGATAGTTACTCGGGCGATGGAAATGTCCGCGACGATGTTCCTGCGGAAGGGGCGGGGCAAGCCCCGCCCCAACAGAGCCGAGATTTGGTCGCGCAGCTTGGCCCGAATTACGAGCGATTGGCGGATGTAAAGCCTACGGTGGTGGCAGCGCTTCGGGATTTGATGCTGGAGTTTCGCAGCGAGGGATTGGTCGCGCGGCGGCACGAAATCCGCAGGATCAAGCAGGCGCGGCTTTTCTGGCAAGGGCTGCAATACGCATGGTGGAACCCGAACGACATGAGCTGGCACATGCCGTTTGAAGCGCAGGCAGAGGATGCGGAAGCGCTGGCGAGCATGCCGCGATATCAATTTGTGACGAATTTGTACCAGGCGTTTGGACTTTCGTTTGTGGCGCTGCTGAGCCAGGACACGCCGACGACGCGGTTTTATCCGCAATCGGCGCAGAGCGAAGTGGACGTGGCGGCGGCGAAGGCGGCGTCTGACGTGGCGGAAGTGGTCGAGCAGAACAACAAGGTGCAGCAGCTGTTGACGGGCATCGGCTACTACTTGTGGACCGACGGAAAAATTGGCGGGTACGTGCGGTATGTGGCCGACGGGCAGAGATTTGGATGGCATGACGAGGATGTCGTTGAAGAGGCGACGGTAAAGATTGGCGAGGATGAGTACGTTTGCCCGAAGTGCGGGGCGAGAAGCGGCAGCGTGAGCTTTGTGCGGCGAGTGGCGTGCGCCGAGTGTGGGACGGAGTTGACGGAAAGCGATTTTCGTCCGGCGGAGGTATTGACCGTGCCGCGAGCGGTGGGAACGCGGCGCGTGCCGAACGGGCAGGAAGTGATCACGGTATTGGGAGGGCTCGAGCTGAACACGCCCGTGTGGGCGAACGAGATGCACGAGTATCCGTACCTGCAGTGGTCGATGGAAGTGCATCGCGCCAAGCTCAAGGCGAGCTACCCGCATGCCGCGGACAAAATTCAGATGGGCGGGCCAATCCAGTCGGACGACGTGTACGCGCGCGCTTCGCGGATCGCCATCGCGCAGGGTTTGCCGACGACGCATCCGGGCGACGCGCTCTTTAACCTGGTGACGTTTTCGCGGACGTGGATTCGTCCGTGGGCGTTTTACGCGATCGAAGACAAGCCGGTGCGCGACGCGCTGCTGAATCTTTTTCCCGACGGCTGCTACATCGCCTTTGCCGGCGACACCTACTGCGAATCGCGCAACGAAGCCATGGACGATCGCTGGCGCGTGATGCACGCGCTGCCCGGCGACGGCCAGAGCCGCCCGTCGGTGGGCGATTCGCTGGTGCAGATTCAGGAGCGCTACAACACGCTCTCCAACATTCAGGCGGAAACGTACGAGTATGGCATCCCTCCGATTTACGCCGATCCGCAGGTGCTGGACTTCGACGCGCTCTCGAATCAGACCGCCGAGCCCGCCGCGCATTATCCGGCGCGAGCGCGTCCGGGGCAGCCGCTGGCCGCGGGATTTTTTCAGCCCGCTCCGGCGCAGGTGCCTCCCGATCTTGTGCGCCATCAGCAGGACTTGATGGGCCCGGTCTCGCAATTTTT
>DASTCZ010000303.1:0-9162 GCA_035710585.1 Candidatus Acidiferrales bacterium
CATGAAAATCACGGCGCCGGTCGGTCCGGTCTGGTGATGGTTGTACATGATTTGCGGAAACCACTCGATGAACATAGCGTGATTGATATTCGTGGTCTCGCGCATGTTGGACATGTACGAATCGCGGTTGTCGTCGTGCCCGATGTATTTGTTGTAGAGCTTCGGCAGGCCGGCGGAGGAGCGCTTCGTCGGATCGTCTTCGCGGTTGTACCAATTGGCGACGAATTCGGAACCGTCCGGATTGGCAGGCACGAAAAGAATGATGTCGTCGTTGAGCAAGCGCATGGTTTCCAAATCGACGCTGCTCACCATGTCGTAGATCGTTTTAACGAGCTGCTGAAACCCGACCGATTCGGAGGCATGAAGACCGCCATCGATCCAGACGACGGCTTTTCCTTCGCGCGCGAGAGCGTGCGCCTGATCGTCGGTCAGGCCTTCAGCGCGCGCGAGCCTTTGAGAGATGTCTTTGTAATGGTCGAGGTTCTTGATGTTCTGCGGCGAGCTTACGATGCACATCCACTGATGGCGGCCTTCCTCCGTCAGCCCCATGTCGACCATCTTCATGCGATCTGATTGCGTCGCGAGCTTTTTCCAATAGGCCTCGGCCTTTGTGTAGTTCACTTCCTGGTAGTCGTCGCCAACCTCGTATCCGAAAAATTCCTTTGGACTCGTCAGTTTCGGCGCAGCCTGAGGGTGAATTGCGGTGGGCGCTGCGACGGACAACGCGAGAAGAAAAATTCCAAAACAAAGATGCCGGGGAATGTGAGTTTTCATAGGGGCGTTTTCTAACCCGAAGCGCAGAACCTTGTCAAAGGAATCCTGTATGCATTTCTAATGGGTTTTCTGTACGACCCCTTGAAAAATGCGACTAATTCTCCTTCCCGCCGACTCGTTTTGCCTCTTCAGCCGTTCAAATATCCAGCGCGAATAAATGCAAACAGGTAGGCCCGCCAGCCCCGGTTCCGTCCAGCCCGCCGCAGCCCATCAAGAAGGTGTCCTGAATGTTGCAGCGCAGTCTGAGGCGGCTTGCAATCTCGTCGGCGGTTCTCGCGTGGCTTGGATGTCCGTCCGGGCTGCCGGCAAACGCCCAGACGCAACCTGGCCAGTCCTATTCGGCGCCATCGGCGAGTGTCGCGTCCGAAAAACAGATCACCGGCTACCAGCCGATCACGAATTCGCAGCGCGTCAGCTGGTTTCTCACAAGCACCGTCGGACCGCAGAGTCTAACGGCAGGGCTTTTCAGCGCGGGAATCGGAACGGCGCTCAATCGGCCCAAAGAGTACGGCCCGCACTGGGATGGTTTTGGCGATCGCTACGGGATACGCCTCACCGGAATCGCGACGGGCAACGCGATGGAGGCGGGGCTGGGCGCGTTGTGGGGAGAAGACCCTCGATACGTGCGAGCGACCGGACATCCCTTTGGCAGCCGGCTCAAAAATGTTTTCCGCTTGAGCGTCGAGCACTACCGCAGCGACGGACATCTCGCTCCCGCATACGCGTTTTACATCGCGACCCCCGGCAATAATTTTCTTTCCAACACTTGGCGCGAAAAATCTGAAGCCACAGTAAACGACGCGCTCCTCCGCACCTTGTGGGGATATCTCGGGCGCGTTGGTTCCAACGCATTCCAGGAATTCTGGCCGGACGTTCAAAGTCATGTCTTCCACCACTAGATCGATCGCCGGAATTCTCAGCCCCGGCGCCCTCGTGAGGTGCATGTGAAAACTAAATACGCAGTTCGTTTTTCCATTCGGAAGTATTTTCATCGCTGCGGCATTCTTTCGTGCTCCATCCTGCTCGGGGCCGGCGCGCTGTATGCTCAGATCCAACCTGGACAAACTGCTCCTCCAGCGAATCAAGCATCTGACAAGCCACAACAGAATCAAGCGTTTCCCAACCGGCCGGTGCCAGCCGCACGCAATCTCGAACCGGATGCTTATGAGCCCATCACGCGTGCGGGCCGCCTGCGGTGGTACATGAAGAGCGTCGTCGGTCCGGAAAGTCTCGCGGCTGGAGTGTTCGTCGCCGGCTACCAAACCGCCCGAAATCAGCCCAGCGTGTGGGGCACTCACTGGGATGGATTCGGCAAGCGCTACGGCATGCGGCTTTCCAACATTGCGGTGAGCAACGCAATTCAGGGCAGCGTGGGTTCGTTGTGGGGAGAAGACCCGCGCTATTTTCGCGAGGGCGAAGGGGCGTCCATGGGCGCTCGCATGGGTCACGTCGTGAAAGGCGCATTTGAGGCGAAGTACCGCGACGGGCATTACGGGCCGAACGTGTCGTATTACATCGGCAGCGTGAGCGGAAACTTTATCTCGAATGCGTGGCGGCCTTCCGAGCAAACGACGGTAGGCGCAACGATGAACCGCGTCGGCACTGGAGTGCTTGGCAAGGTTGTGTCGAACGCGTTCAAAGAGTTCTGGCCGGACATTCACGAGCACATCCACAAGCCTTAAACGCTCGCGATCGAGGGTCGCCCGCGGCAAGCGTGGGGAGTTTCGCTCGCGCTTGCCCGGAGCCGTAAATTGGCGTCGATCGGCTGGATTCTCAGAGCGAATCAAGATATTTTAATGACGACGCGTGCGGCGTACGTAATTGATGCGCTGCGCCGTCCCATTTTTTTTCTTAGGCGTTGAAAATATGAGCCAGCTATCTAGCGACCCTATCGCAAAAATAAAGCAGAAGCTTGAAGAAGAAATTCGCACTCTTGAGCACGAATTGACCATCGACCTGCCGAAGGAAATTGCCAAGGCGCGGGCGCACGGCGATTTGTCCGAAAACTCCGAATACAAGTATGCGAAGGAGCGGCAAGCCTACGTAAACGCGAAAATTCAACAATTGAAGAAGCGCATGGGCGACGTGTCCATGCTGAACCTCACGAATTTGCCGCGCGATCGCGCCGGATACGGATCTCGCGTGTGGCTGCTGGACGTGAAAAAGGACATCGAAGTGGAGTACAAACTCGTAACCTCCGAGGAAGCCGATGCGTCGCATGGATTGATCTCGACCACTTCGCCGATCGGAAAAGCGTTGTTGAGCCGGCAAGTCGGCGACGAGATCAAAGTGCAAACGCCTGCGGGCATCAAGGAATTCGAGCTGGTCAAGTTGAAAACGATTCACGAGCAGGAGTAATCGTTCGCGTTTGTGCTGACGTCAGGCAGGTACCTCATGAGACTCAGCAATCTTGGCGGCGTAGGGATCGTCGGAATGTTCGCTGTCGCGCTTGGCGCGTGGCTGATCTGGCGGCATCGCGCGGATATTTCGAGCTGGATGTCGGCCTATTTCCGGGAACTTCGAGCGGAGCTCAAGTCGCGGTCGTCAATTCCTGAGACGATGCGCCGATCGGACGAGATGCGTTCGCGGCTGCGCGCGGCGCACCTGCCGCACGGCGCGCTTGCGATCGTGGCAGGCGCCGCTCTAATCGTCGCGGGGCAGTTGGCGTTATTTATCGACCTTCTATCGTAAAATTTCCGCGTGACCTCTCACTCTCCTAATTTCCACAATAAAGTTTCAGCCGCATGAAGCCGTCACTGATTGTCCATGGCGGTGCCTGGCACATTCCTGATGAAGCGATCGATGCATGCAAGGCCGGCTGCAAGAGCGCGTTACAGAAAGGTTGGCAAATTCTCTCGCAAGGCGGCCTGGCTGAAGACGCCGTGGAAGCGGCGATCGTGGTGCTGGAAGATGATCCTGTTTTCGACGCAGGAATCGGTTCGCATCTGAATCGTGACGGAGTCGTCGAACTCGACGCGATTATGATGAATGGCACAACCCTGAAATCGGGCGCTATCGCCGGCGTTCGTTCCATCCGCAATCCGATTCGGGTTGCGCGGCGCGTCATGGAAAAGTGCGATCACTCGATGCTGGTGAGCGAAGGCGCTGAAAAATTTGCCGCCGAGCAGGGACTGCCGCTCGGCTCGCCTGAAGAATTGATCGTGCCCCGAGAACGCGCGGCGTGGGAGCTTTGCCGCACGGGAAAACACGTTTCCGAGCATCACGATCACGAGGGCGGCACGGTCGGTGCGGTAGCGATCGATGCCAATGGACATCTTGTCGCGGGCACGAGCACCGGAGGAACGTGTTGCAAGCACGCAGGCCGCGTGGGCGATTCGCCGCTGGTCGGTTGCGGTTGCTATGCCGATGAGCAGGCGGGAGGCGTTTCCTGCACCGGATGGGGCGAAGCCATCATGAAAATCGTGATGGCAAAGGCCGCGGCGGATATGCTGCGCGCGCCGGGCGCGACCGCGCAAGAAGTGGCGAACTCATGTATCCAGTTGCTCGCAGACCGCGCGCACGGCACCGGCGGGCTGATCTTGCTCGATCGCACAGGCGTGCCGGCGGCAGCGTTCAATACTTCGCATATGGCGTGGGGATGTGTTACCGGCGATGGGAATTTCTTTGTTGCTGTTTAGAAATTTGCCGCGCGCGATTCGAAATTCTTCAAAGCTAGCGGAATTCGAGCGCCAGACACCGCATCTTCACATCGCGCATGCCGCGCAATTGCTGAACGGCTCCGTCGAACCAGCTGAGACCATACGGCAGGTCGCCGACTTTTGCCGTGCTCGGCCAAATCCCGCTCTGGATAAGATCGTTCAGCATGTAGAGGTTTAGAACCAAACGATTCACGCCGCCGGCGGGCTGCCACACACCTTTGCCGGATATCTCGACGGCGAACACTCGTAGTTCGTTCGTTTCAAGAATGAGCGCTTCGCGCGCGCCATCGGCTCCGGCTATCGGCTTCGCGGCAGCGAGCGCGGCATTCACCGACGGAAAGTGCGATTTGACCTCACCCTGTGGTTTGAGCAATTCGATCGTGACGTTGCGAAATGGCTTCTCGCCATTATTTCCCGCGATGTGGGCGAATGGGCCTTTGCTGAAATTTACAGCGGTGTCCGGCAGACTCATTTTGACCGCGGACTTTCCCTGCACTTCGTTCGTGACGTCGGAATCTCCAAGCACGATATAGACGTAATCGCGATCGTGCTGATGCATCAGCGTTGCTTCGTGAGCGGGTACCTCCACTTCGTAGACGCGTACGAAGCTGTTTTCCATGGCGAGGTGATGGTGGTGCTCGCTCGAAATCGGCACGGCTTTTGACGCAGCGCCCGAGGTTTGCTCCGAAGCATTCGACAACGGTCCTCCAGTCAAGATTCCGATCAGCAAAAGTGCCAGCACATAACCTAATTTGAGATGCATGTCTACTCCACTCGCGCCCGAATTGAATTTGCGGGTTGTGAAAACAGGTGGTGAAGGAGCGTCCCCGCGCAACGTAACGTATCACCTTCCGCCAGCGTAAAATAATCAGAATGGAAGATCGGCCCGGGATGGAAATTCGCAGGTTGGTGGAATCAGACGCAGAAGCGCTTTGGCAGTTGCGCCGAGTCGCGCTCGAAGCCGAGCCGGGCAGCTTCGGCGAATCCCTCAGCGAATTGATGCAGACGGGGCTCGACACTTACTCCGAACGATTGCGCACCGGCGGCGCGGATAGTTTCGTCTACGGAGTATTCGATAATGGAGCGATGATCGGCATGGCCGGCTTTTATCGCGAGCCATACGAAAAGCGCCGGCACAAGGGCTGGGTGTGGGGCACGTTCGTCTCCGAAAAATATCGCGGGCACGGTGTGGGCAAGCAGCTGGTCACGGCCGTTCTGGATGAGGCGAAAGCCCTTCCCGAACTGAAGTGCATCTTGCTGACGGTCGCGACGTCTCAAAAACCCGCACGAAGGCTCTACCGCACCTTAGGCTTTGCGTCGTTTGGAGTCGAGCCGCGCGCGCTCCGCGTGAACGGAAAGTACGTCGATGAAGAGCACATGGTGCTTGACCTGCTGACGATCAATCGCCCGGCTCCGCGCCCGTAGCTTACATTCGCCGCTGCGCCGTGTTAGATTCCGGCGCGCCATGAAACTCCAAAAACTCTTACGCGTCATTCTCCCACTCTGTGCGGCGGCGATTTTCATTTTGGGCGGATCACTCCACGCCGCTCGTGACGGCCAAGCGGCCGCAGCAAAGCGCGGCGTAACCCCCGAAGACTATTTCGCATTCCAATTCGCGGGCGATCCGCATATTTCTCCGGATGGAAAGAGCGTCGCGTTTGTAGTGACAACCGTCGATCAGCGGCGCAATCGCCGCGACTCGGCGATCTGGCTGGTCCCCTCTGACGGATCGGCGGCGCCACGAAGACTGACCGCGAGCGGGACGAGCGCAAATTCGCCGCGCTGGTCGCCCGACGGAAAAACGCTGGCGTTTCTTTCGGCGCGCGCGACGGAACAACCATCGGGCGCGGCGTCAACAACGGAAGCGCCGCGGCCGCAAATCTTCCTGCTGCCGATGGCGGTGGGAGGCGAGGGCGCACCACTGACGAAGTTGAAGAATGGTGCGCAGGCATTTCAGTGGTCGCCCGACGGCACGCGGATCGTCTGCGTCAGCGCGACGGGACCAAGCGACAACGTCGCCGCAGCGGATCGCAAAAGCGATGTTCGCCACTATTCGCACATCGATTTCAATTTCAACGACACAGGCTGGAACGACGATAAGCGCCGACACCTTTGGATCGTCACGTTGGCAAACGGCGATGCGAAGCAAATCACCGACGGCCAGGACTGGAACGATACCGATCCGCAATGGTCGCCCGATGGAACGAAGATCGCCTTCGTGAGTGACCGCACAGGAAAAGCGTATGACGGCGGCCACAACACGGATGTGTGGACGATTGCCGCGACCGGCGGAGCGCTCACCAAAATCTCCGATCACGATTTCGAAGACGAGGAGCCGCGCTGGTCTTCCGACGGCAAGCAGATTCTTTTTACGGGCAAGACGAAGAATCGACAGTTTCCGAAACTTTACACGGCATCTGCAGCAGGGAATGCGGCCTCCGTTCTCGCGGTGAACGATTTGGATCTGATCCCGACCGAACTTCATTGGCCGGTCGGCAACACGTATTATTTCGCCACTGGATACAAGGGAACGCTGCAAATTTTCCGTGGAGATCTCTCGACGAAGAAGTTTTCGCAGTTGACCACAGGCGAGCGCGGCGTGCACGCCTTTGACGTAAACGAAATGGCGCGCGAGATGGTCTATCTGGCCAGTGATTTTGAGCACATGGACGACGTGTACATCGCCGATGTTGACGGGAAGAACGAGCGGCAGCTGACGCACCTCAATGACGACCTTTTCTCGAAACTCGATCTTCAGCCCGTGGAGCGGATTCCGTACAAGAGCACCGACGGCTGGGACATCGACGGGTTCTTCGTGAAGCCGGTGGGCTGGCAGGTCGGCAAAAAATATCCGATGGTGCTGGTGATTCACGGCGGGCCTGCAGGACAATTTGGCGTGGATTGGTATCACGAATTCCACGTCTATTCATCACGCGGCTGGGCGGTATTTTTCTGCAACCCGCGCGGCTCGACGGGCTACGGCGAAAAATTTGAACGTGGCATCGTGAACAACTGGGGCGGAATGGATTATCAGGACATCATGGCGGGAGTGGACGCGGCGCTGAAGAAATATCCGTGGGTAGATGTAGATCGTCTCGGCGTGACGGGCGGCAGTTACGGCGGTTTCATGACGAACTGGATCTTGGGCCACACGAATCGTTTCAAGGCCGCGGTCACGCTGCGCTCAATTTCGAATTTCATCAGCGACGACGGCACCCGCGACGGCGCTTACGGCCACACCGACGATTTCCGCGGGAATATTTTCGAGGACTTCGATCAATACTGGGACGCGTCACCGCTGAAATATGCGCACAATGTGAAGACGCCCACGCTGATTCTTCACTCAGATATGGACTTCCGCGTGCCGATCGAGCAAGGCGAGCAATGGTTCCGCGCGCTCCAGCATTTCGGTGTGACTTCCGAAATCGTTTTCTTCCCGCGCGAGAATCACAACTTGACGCGCT
The DNA here is from genome assembly GCA_035710585.1 of Candidatus Acidiferrales bacterium. GTDB lineage: Bacteria > Acidobacteriota > Terriglobia > Acidiferrales > UBA7541 > DASTCZ01. The sequence goes on from DASTCZ010000303.1 coordinate 7,898, forward strand.
CGGGCGAGCCCAAACACCTCGTCGAGAGCCTGAATTGGCAGCTTTACTGGTTCCGGAAATATCTCGACGGCGACTCGAGCGCAAAGCCTCCCGACGCGCAGTAAACACTTAAGGCGTCATCAGTTAGCGTAATTCCTTCCGGCGAATCGGTACCGCTTCGCTGCGGTCCAACCACGCCATAAATAACTTCGTTTCGCTGCAAACCGTTTGCTATCCCTGTCGTCTAAAGAATGAGCGATAGACTTCAGCAAAGTATATTGGCGTGAATTATGTTTAATCGCGAACTGAAAAAAGGCAGCGCCGAACTCCTCGTCCTATCGCTCGTCGAACACCGCCCACGCCACGGGTATGAAATCGGAAAGCTGATTGAGGCACGTTCGAAGGGGCGCATCCAATTCCGGATCGGATCGCTTTACCCGATCTTGTGCAGGTTGGAAGACCGCGGCCTCATCAGCGGCCGCTGGATCGAAAAGCCCGGCGAGCGCCGGCGGCGTTTCTACCGCCTCACAACTTCGGGGCGAAAATTTCTCGCCGATCAACGCGGTATCTGGAAGCAGTTTGTGACCACCGTTAACGGCGTGATGCGACCTGACAATGTCTGACTGGCTCACATTTGTCCGCGCGAAGCTCCGCGTTCCCGGATTACGCCCCGAGCGTGAAGCGGAAATCGCCGAAGACATTGCGCGGCAACTGGAAGATGCGGAACGCGAAGCATTCGCTCGCGGCGCCACATCTGAAATGGCACGAATAGCGGCGGAGCAACACGTGAGCGATTGGAATCGTCTCGCATCGGAACTCATACGATCGGAACGGGGGAGGGAATCGGCTATGGCCCTGTGGCAGCAGCGAACCGAAGATCGCGACGTCAAGAAACGCGGAGGATTTTCCTGGTTCACGGATATGCGCCAGGATGTCGTCTACGGATTACGTGTTCTCCGGAAAAGCCCGGGCTTCACAGCCGTCGCGATTCTTACTCTGGCGTTAGGCATCGGCGCGAACACCGCGATTTTCGGGCTGATCAACGCCGTCATGCTGCGTTCGCTGCCCGTCCGCGATCCGCAGCACTTGATGCTTTTCAAATGGACATCGCGCAAGAGCCCGCGGCTGCACAGTTCCAGCTCCTACGGTGACTGCGTCACAAGCTACGCACTGGATATTTCTTCCGGATGTTCGTTTTCGGTGCCGTTTGTCACGGACATGATGTCGCAATCCTCGATTTTTTCGGGCGTTGCCGCGTTTGCTGGCGGCGCAAGACTGAACATCAG
>DASTCZ010000304.1:0-17109 GCA_035710585.1 Candidatus Acidiferrales bacterium
GAACTGGGCGTTGGTGCGCGGAGTGCGGACGCGACGGTGGTTGGAGAAATATTGCTTGCCAGAAATCGCGCGCATCAAGCAGGCCTCGGCCACAAGTTAGCAGCGTCGATCTGAAAATTGGCGCGAGAAGTTTGCGATCAGGCTCAGGAATTGCCGGGCCGCACTCCGGTTACGCGGTAACCGGCTCCGTGTACCTTGTGATTTCGATTGATGGCGATGAGCAACGCAGTCATTTGCTCGAGCGTGCGTGAATTTTCCAGCCGTCCGCCATTGATTGCGCGCACACCGGGAATTTTTTCCGCAAGCTCTGAGACGCGCGCCCGCGCAGCTTCATGATTCGTGCAGATGATTACGTCGCAATCGACGGGGCCATCGCCATCGAGCACTCCAGCGGGAAGATGATGAAACGCCGCAACGACGGGAAAGTCTTTCCCCAAAATTTCGGCTGCTTGCTCGGCCGATGAGCCCTGCCAGACGCCAAGCGTGCGCGTCGCCGAGCCGCCGACGCCGGCGGCGAGCGCGACCGTGGTGTCTACAACGATTGTCCCGGGCCGCAGATGCTGCTTGAGGTCACGGACGGTTGCCGCTTGGCTCACAAACGGGATTGTCAGAACCACGATGTCCGCTGCGCGCGCTGCGTCCGAATTCGTCGCTCCTTCGATGCTCGCCGGCGATCCGGCGCGCTGACGAATTCTGGCGGCAGCCTGACGCGCACGTTCGGCGTCGCGGGAACCGATCACGATCGCTATTCCGGCGCGAGCCCAGCGCAGCGCGAGGCCCATTCCTTCGGCCCCGGTTCCTCCGACGATCGCAATCGTTCCGCTCATCTCATCGCCTCGTGACGCGCGACGGCCCGTCCTTCAGTTGGCTCGCAGCCATTGCAAGCGAGCCGCATCATACCGCGCGAGCTGGCTGCGTTGCTCTTTCTCTAGGAAGATGAATGACGGCCGCGGAATCGGTCTTCAGAAATTTCAGCCTTCGCGGATCGCGATACACGACGTGGCGCGCAGTCTCCGCGGTCTCAAGTTCCTCGCGCAGAGCGGCGGAAAGAATCGCCGGATGGCCGGCGTGTTCGTGATACATGGGCATCACAATTTCGGAGCCGCGCGGCCGGCTCCAGTATTTCGCGACCAGTTCGTCGATCAGTTCTTTGCGCATGCGATGCAAATCCACCGGGTAGACCATAAATGCGGCACCATCGGGCACACGACGCAGTCCCGCGCGGAGGGAACTTATCTGTCCCTGTTCCCAGTTTTCGTTGATTACGAGTGTGGCGTTTTTGGGAACACAGCTCCCGAGGACTTCCGCATACCAGCCGATGACGACTATGGGTTTGGCCACTCCGGCACAGTTCGAAACAGCGCGACGAATCCATTCTCGCGCCTTGTTGCATGGAAGCGAGGCACCATTGAACGGTTCCGCCCACTTCCCCGCCGCGAGAATAATCGGGAAAATCTCTTCGCGACGCGCAGTTGACGGTGCTCGGGAGCCGTTTCGCGCGTGTGACTTCATCGAGGCGACAACTCCGCCGCCCGATTCATGGTTGAACTTCGTCCGCCAATGGTCTTATCATCTGCTCCGCCTCACGGTTTTCGCAGCCGTCGAAAAAATCTCGCGTCTTTTGCGGGCCGGACCGTGCAGCAAACTGGAATACACAGTGTATACAAGTTCGTTCCATTATGAACGCGCGCATTCGCTTGAGGAAGCGGCCTCGATGCTCGCGCAATTGGGGGAAGAAGCGAAGCCTTTGGCCGGCGGGCAGAGCCTGATCCCGTTGATGAAGATGCGGCTTTCGCGCCCGAGCGCGCTCGTAGACCTGAATTTCATTCCAGGATTGAATTCGACCACGCGCAAGGATGGACATCTCTCCTTCGGTGCGTTGGTGCGACACGCCGAAGTCGAACAGTCGCGCGAGGCGGCGGCCATTTCCATCATTCATGATTGCGCGGCGGGAATCGCCGACGTGCAGGTGCGAAATCGCGGCACGGTTGCGGGTTCGCTCGCCGAAGCCGATCCCACGGGGGACTGGGGACCGGTTTTGCTCTGTCTCGAAACCGAAGTGCAGGCTGCCGGCGCGAAAAATTCGCGCGCGATTCCGCTGGGGGAGTTTTTTAAGGACGCGTACACGACCGGCCTCGCGCACGATGAACTGATTCGCGAAGTGCGAGTCAGAATCCCGGCGAAGAATTCCGGTGGAGCATATATCGCGTTCAAGCGCTGCGCGCCTGTATATGCGAGCGCCAGCGCCGCAGTGCAAATTACGCTGGGCGATAAAGACACCTGCAAAGCGACGCGAATCTTTCTCGGTTGCGTCGGGCTGTTGCCGGTTCATGCCGCTGAAGCGGAGCGAGAGCTGGCCGGCAAGAAGATTTCTTCGAGATCCATCGCAGCCGCTGCGGAGGCAGCGATGGCTGCCGCCGAGCCCTCATCAGACATGCGGGGCTCGGCGGGCTACAAGAAACTGCTGGTGAAAAATCTTACGCGGCGCGCGATCGAGGCGGCGGTTGCACGCGCCCGCGGCGAGAAAGTGGAGGTCAGCCACGAATATGTCGGCCGTTGAGCGCACACCGCTTCGCGTCAGCGTCAACGGCAAGATTTTTGACGGCGTGATCGAAGCGCGCACGCTGCTGGTGGATTTTCTGCGCGAGCAGCTGCAGCTCACCGGAACGCATATCGGCTGCGACACGAGCTATTGCGGTGCGTGCACAGTGCTGCTGAACGGCGTGACCGTGAAATCGTGCACCGTGTTTGCGGTGCAGGCGCACGAGGGCGAGATTCTCACCGTCGAAGGGCTTGCGAAAGACGGCGCACTGAATCCCATCCAGCAGGCGTTTGCGAGTTGTCACGGATTGCAGTGTGGGTACTGCACTCCGGGATTTCTGCTCTCGACGCATTTTTTGCTTTCGAAAAACTCGTCGCCCAACGACAAGGAAATCCGGAAGGCGATCGCGGGAAACACCTGCCGGTGCACCGGTTACCAGAATATTTTCAAAGCGGTTCGCAAGGCGGCGGAGTCCGTGGGTGCAAAGGGCAGCTGATGCAGATCAATTTTGGCGGCGATTTCACGGTGAAGAAGCCGATCGAAGAAGTGTATTCGTTCCTGACGGACGCCAACCAGTTTTGCCCGCTGCTGCCGGATTTCAAGAGTATGAAGAAAGAAGACGAACGGCATTTCGTGGTGACGGTGCGCGTAGGCGTTTCGCATATTCGCGGCGACGCGAAGCTGAAGATGGAGTTGCTGGAAACGCAAAGCCCGAGCCGTGCGGTTTATCAAGGGAAGGGCGACGTACTTGGGGGAACGGCAACCTTGACCGCGGGTTTCAATCTCGAGAAGGCCGGCGCGGGCACGAAAGTGATCTGGAAGGGCGAGTCGCAGATTGTAGGGCGCATGGCGTCGCTAGCAGGCGGGCTGCTCGAGCCGCTGGCGAAGAAAAATGTGGAGAAGCTGATCCAAGGCTTGCAAAACGCGCTGGAATAGCCGTGGGGAGGAAGTACGCAGGATCGACAGTTGATTTGAGTGGGAAGGCGCGCATTTGAAGAAGCGTTCGCTTGCGAAGAAGGTTGAACCGAAGCGCGGAAGCAAAGCCGCGAAGAACCTGCCGGTGAAGAACGTGCGCACGAAGCGCGGCGCGGAATCGCACACGCACGAAATGCGATGGGTGGGCAAGCCGCTGCAGCGGCGCGAAGAGACGCGGCTCGTGCAGGGGAAGGGAACCTTCGTTGACGACAACCGCTTCGAAGGAATGCTGCACATCAAGATGGTGCGCTCGCCGTATGCGCACGCGCGGGTGACGCGAGTGGACGTGACGGCTGCAACCGCCGCGCCGGGCGTTGTGTGCACGCTGACGGGCGCGGAAGTCGCGACGCTGGTGAAGCCATTTCCCGAGATTGGGCCCGAGCAGGGGCAGAAGATCGTGGACCTGCCGATGGGCGTGGAAAAAGTGCGCTACCAGGGAGAGCCGGTTGCGGCGGTCGTCGCGGAGTCGGCGATGCAGGCGGAAGATGCTGCTGAACTAGTTGAAGTGGACTACGAGCCGCTGTCGCCGGTGATGGATTGCGAGGCCGCGATCAAGGACGAATCGATCCTGCATGAATCGGCCGGCACGAACCGGAATTGGCACGGGAATTTCGAATACGGCAATGTGGACAAAGCGTTTGCGAAGGCCGCGCACGTGGTGGAAATCGACCGGCTGCACTTTCACCGGTTTTCGAGCACGCCGCTCGAAAACAATGCGGTGATCGCCGAGTGGAACTTGAAAGAAGAGCGGGTCAATTTCTGGACGAATAACTCATTCCCTGCCTTTGCCGCACAATTTCTCTCTCCGGCGCTGGGCGTGCGCATCGACCAGATGCGAATGCAGAGCATCGACATCGGCGGCGGATTCGGAATCAAAATCACGAATTATCCGTACATGGCGCTGTGCGCGCTCGCTTCGCGAAAGATGGGCGGCCGGCCCGTGAAATGGATTGAGACGCGCACCGAGCATATGCTCGCCAGCGCTCACGGCAACGAACGGACATTTTTGAAGACGCGGGTGGCGCTCGACGCGAGCGGGGTGATCACCGCGATTGAATCGACGCACGTCGACGATTGCGGCGCCTATCCCCGCTACGAGCCGCTCGGCTGCATCATCTGGGCGCAAGTGTTGCCTGGCGCCTACCGCATCAAGAACATGCGCATCGATTTTTCGCAGACGGTCACGAACAAGTGCCCCGTCGGCCCCAATCGCGGGTACTCGCGCATGCAACATCTGTGGTTTCTCGAGCGCGTGATGGATATTTGCGGCCACGCGCTGGGCATATCCAACGACTTGATTCGCGAGCGCAATTACATCCGTAAGGAAGAATTCCCGTATACCACGCCAAATGGCTGCGTCTACGATTCCGGAAATTATTCGAAGATGCTGCGCATCGCGAAACAGCTTGTCGGCTATGACGAATGGCTGACGAAGCAAAAGGCCGCGCGCGCCGAAGGCCGCATGCTGGGCATCGGCATCGGCACCACGCTCGATTCCGGCACAAATAATTTTGGGCAGGCGCGGATTATCAATGCGTTCGCACCATATTCGGGGCAATCCAAGGCTGCAAACGTAAAGCTCGATATTTATGGCGAAGTCGTAGTGTTTCTTGGATCGGTGCCGCAGGGCCAGGGACACGAGACAACCGCGGCGCAAGTTGTCGCTGAGGTTTTGCAAATTCCGCCGGAGATGATTCACGTTCGGCCGGGGTTCGATAGCGACCAGAACGTATATACCGGGCACACCGGTACGTACGCGAGCCAATTTGCTGTGAGCGGGCTTTCCGCGATTCATGGCGCGGCGATGAAATTGCACGCGCAACTCGCGAAGTTGGCGGCCTTCGCGATGAAGGCAAAGGAAAAGGACTTGGAGTTCGGTGTCGGCGAGCAGGGGCCGGAAGTTCGCGTGAAGGGCGCAAAGAAATCGATGAATTACTGGGCGCTCGCGAACCTCGTGTACGTAAATAACGCCGAGCTGCCGCAATCATTCGAAGACATCACGCTGAATTGCAGGCATGTCTATAAAGCGCCGTTTACCGTGCCGGACATTAAGCGAAAATATGGAAACTTGACGCTGACGTACGCGGCGCAACTGCACCTCGCAGTCATCGAGATCGATCGCGAAACATATCAGCCGAAAATTCTGGCGTACGCGGCGGTGGACGATTGTGGCCGCGCGATCAATCCGCTGATCGTCGAGGGACAAGTACACGGCTGCGCGGCGCACGGTATCGGCGCGGCGTTGATGGAGGATTGCCGCTACGGGCCGGACGGCGACATGCTCGCGAGCACGTTCAGCGACTACACGCCGATCACGGCGATGAATATGCCGGATCTGCTGTACGGGTATCTCGAGACGCCGTCTCCCTTTTCGTACAACGGCGCAAAGGGGATGGGCGAAGGCGGGGCGGCTCCGGTGCACACGATTTGCGCGGCGTTACAGGATGCTCTCTATCCCAGCGGCATCATCATCGGCGATTCGCACAACACCGGCGATTCGATCTTTCAGGCCGTCACGAACGCGAAGCGAGGCGCGGCGACGACAAACGTGAAACACGAAAGCCGCCGCAAGGCGAGCTAGCTTTTCGCGCCTGAAGCCGCCGAACACATTTGAAGCGCGTCTGCATCATCGGAGCCGGCTCGATCGGCAGCCTCTACGCGGCGCATCTGGCGCGGGTTGCGGAAGTGCACGCGTTTGTCCGGCGGCCGGAGCACGCGGCGGCGCTGAATGAAAACGGGTTGCGTGTTTCCGGAACGCATGACTTCACGTCGCGCTTGCACGCGAGCACCAACGCCGCGGAGATTCCCGAGTGCGATCTGGCCATCGTCGCGTGCAAGGCGACCCAAACGCTGGAGGCAATCTCGCCGTTCAGAAATCACTTCGCCAACGGCGCGATACTGTCTGCTCAGAACGGGCTGGGTTGCGAGGAGATCATCGCCGAGCGTCTACGTGGCTACGTGATTCGCGGAACGACATTCATGAGCGGCACGCGCCACAGCGACACTCATGTGCAGTACGAGCTCGACACGGCGACGTGGATGGGCCCATTTGAGCCGAGCGGAACGCCATTTGCCAAAGTGAAGGAAGCGGCTGATCTGATCGTTGCGTCGGGATTGAAGGCGGTCGCGTTGGAAGATGCGAAGCCGGCGCAATGGTCGAAGGTGATTTTCAACTCGTCGGTGAACGCCGTCGCCGCGCTGACTGAGTTGCCGCATTGCCGCGAATTTGCCGAAGAGAAAAATTTCCCGGACCTCGGCCACCTGCTGCACGCGCTGATCGAAGAAGGCAAACAAGTCGCGGCCGGGCTCGGCATCCAGCTCTACGAAGATCCGTGGGAGATGAACAAAATCGGCGCGCAGACGGATCATCCACCTTCGATGCTCTACGATGTGAAGCATCATTTGAAAACCGAAGCGGATTTTCTATGCGGTGCAATCGCGCTGGAAGCGGAGCGGCACGGATTGCAGGCGCCGTTGCATTCCGCAGTCTACCGGCTGATCAAGGCCAAGGAATTATCGTGGACGTGGAAGCCCGCGGCGCAGCGGGAGCTGGCCGGGAAGACGGGACATTAGTAGACATGAGCTACTCACTCGATCAGGAAAAATGGTCGCGCGTGCGCGAGATGATGGCGCGCAACGATCTCGACGCGGTCGTGGTGCGCGCACCGGACAATATTCTTTACCTGACGAACTACTGGACGATGAAAGGTTACGACATCGCGATCTTTCCGCGCGAAGGGGATCCGATCCTGCTGGTGATCGAGCCGCAGTATCGCGAAGCGCAGCGCAGTGCGTGGAACAAGGACGTGCGCTTCTTCCGGTTTTACCATCCGCAGGACCCACGCCCGCCGATGATGCGCTCACTTGAACAGGCGCTCGAAGTCCTGCGTGAGAAGAAACTAACGCGCCGCGTGGGCGTGGAGCTTTCGCAGATGGCGCAGATTTGCGACCGCATGGTTGGCGAACCCTCGCTCTACACGCTGGGATATTTCGACGCCTTCCGCCGCGAGTGCAAGGAAGTGATCGACGCGGCGCCGCTGCTCGCCGACGTGCGCGCGATCAAGACGCCGCAGGAAATCGAGCGCATGCGGCTGGCGAACGAGCTGGCCGCGGCCGGCATGGAATACGCACGTAAAAATATTCGCGCCGGCATGAAGGAAAGCGAAGTCGCGGCGATGATCGAAGGCCACATTCACGCGATCGGCGTGGGCTACAAGGACAAAGTCGAAATGGCGCGCGCCTTTACGCTGGTGTGGTCGGGAAAAGGGATTGCGACTTTCACGGCGACGAGTCATCGGCCCATTCAACAAAATGAGCCCACACTGGTCGAAATCTGGGTCTGCGCCGACGGCTACTGGACCGACCTGACGAAAAACATCGTCCCGGGAAAGCTCACGGACGAATACAACGTCCTTCTCGATCAATTGCTGAAAATGTTTCACGAGGCCATCGGAGTGACGCGCGAAGGCGCGCCGCTCGGCGAAATCGATCGCGTGATTCGCCGGGGTATTAATGCGATCGGGTACACAGGGCAGCCTTCTCACCCCGTCGCGCACGGAGTAGGCGCGCGCGCGCATGAGCCGCCGTATTCACATCAGGCCGCGCCGGGAGTGATGAAGAAGAACATGGTGCTGGCGATCGAGCCGGGAATTTACTGGGAGGGCGGCGGCGGGTTGAGGCTTGAGGACAATTTTCTAATTACGGAAACAGGCTGCGAAAAACTTTGCACGTATCCGGATGATTTTCGCTTTTAGCTCCGCACACGAAACCTGAGTGACGCAAAGATTGGAAAACTCGAAACGATGAATCCAGCTCTGGCGGAAAAAATTTTGGCGCAGGTGAAAGAAGACGATCTCGTCGATATGGCCTGCGACGTCGTCAACATTCCGAGCCCCACCGGCGGCGAACTCGAAATGGCGCAATACATGCGCCGCGCGTTCGAGAACACGGGCCTTCGTGTGACGTGGCAAGAAGTGGAAGAAGGCCGCGCGAACGTGATCGGTACCTGGGAGGGAAGCGGCGCAGGAAAATGCCTGATGTTCAACGGGCACATGGATACGTCCAATACGGGCCGCGAAAAATTTCTTACCGGAATCGGCTACAAGCCCCACGCCATCGTCAGAAATGGAATGATTTTCGGCTTGGGTATTTACAATATGAAGGGTGCGCTCGTCTGCTACGTGCAGGCGGTAAGGGCGCTGCAGAGCGCGGGAGTGAAGCTAGACGGCACGGTGATGATCGCAGCAGTTGTGGGCGAAATCGAAAAAACGCAATTTGGCGACGAATTTTCTGGCAAGGAATATCGAGGATACGGAGTCGGCTCGCACTACATGGTGTGCCACGGCATCGTGCCGGATATCTGCATCCTCGGCGAGCCGACGGACATGCAGCTCGTGCTGGGTCATTACGGCTCGCTGTGGGTGCGAATCTCGGTGACCGGAAATTACGTTCACACAGCGTTTGGCCGCGGACGCGAAGCAGAGAATTCCATCCGGCGCATGCACGACGTGATGAGCTCCGTCTACGAATGGATTCCAACTTGGGAAGTAGCCGCTTCCTATGGCGGACAAAAGGGAATCGTAAACGTCGGAGGAGTTCGCGGCGGGCATGCGTGGCGCGCGAGCCGCACTCCCGAGCGCACGGACCTCTATCTCGATGTGCGCGTGCCGCCGACGATGCCGATGCAGCAGGCCCGGCATGCCGTGAAGGAATTCTTCCTCACGCTGCAACAGAAGTTTCCGGATTACGGGCTTGACCACGAGACATACGTTTCGGTTCCGGGCGCGGAGATCAGCGAATCGCACCAGCTCGTAAAGACAATCGAAACCGCGCATCAGAAGGTAACCGGCTCTGCGCCCAAGCGAGACACAGTGTTGTGGTGCTCCGATGCCTCGGTGATGACGCGCTTCGGAATCGAAACGCTGAATTACGGGCCTTCGAGCGGGCCGCGCGACGCTGAAGGAGAAAAAGTCGCGATCAAGACTTTTCTCGAGATCACGAAAATATACGCACTGGCTGCCGCCGAGATTTGCGGCGCGACTTAGGAGCGACGAGGAATGTTCTCCAAACAGGAAATCGAGCGCCGCTACTGCAACATTCGTGCCGCGATGCAGCAGGAGAATCTTGACGCGATTATTGTGAGCGGCAGCGAGTACACGGGTTTCGAAGGCGCGGTGCGATATCTTTCGGATTTTGAAATCGTGCACCGGTATTGCTACGTGGTCCTGCCGCTCGAAGGCGAACCGGTCCTGCTTTTTCCCCGCGAGGCGCGCTGGATCGGCGACAAGAAAAAATCTTGGGTCACGAAACACGAATGGGCAGAGATTCCCGGGCAATGGATTCGCGAGAGGGCCGAAGCGTCGCGCTGGAAGAAAATAGGCGTTTTCGGGCTCGATTTCATCATGCCGGTGCGCGATTACCGCGCGCTGGCCGGCGGCTCGCTTGAAATCGTGGGCTTCGATCGCCAGTTCGACGCCGCGCGCGCGATCAAGAGCGACGAAGAGCTGGCAGCGATTCGCGAAAGCATGGACATCATTGTCGAAGGCTTTTGGGCGCTGGTGAAAAACTATGCGCCGGGCAAAAGCGAAGCCGAAGTAATGGCGCCGGCGGTGGAGCGATTTTTCGCGCGTGGTGCAGGACTGCGCATGATGAACATCGTGCTCTCCGGAAAAAACGGCGAAGCGGAAGCGAGCTTCAAGGTGCCTGGCCACCGCCGAGTTGAGACGGATGACCTACTCCTGTACTCGCTCGAAATTACCGGCGCGGACGGTTATTGGGTGGAATTTTCGCGGCCATTGATCAAAGGGAAAGTGAGCGCGCGCACCGCCGCGATGGCCGAGCTTTATCCGGAAGCGCTTGAAGCCGCGCGCAGAAAAATGCGCGACGGCGAACTTGCAAGCAACGTGCATCGCGCCGCGGCCGATGTCTTTGCAAAAGGCGGATTCAGCTTCGGTCACCTCACCGGCCATTCCATCGGACTCACGATGCTCGAATATCCGGCCATTGGCGCGAACACAAATGTGGAACTGCGCGAAAATATGATTTTCAGCCTGCATCCGCAAGTGGTGGATGCGGATGGACAAGTTTGTCTCTACACGCAGGACACGTATCGCGTGGGAAAAACTGAAGGCGAATGCCTCGCGAGCGTGCCGTGGAAGTTTTACAACGGAACCGAGCGCCCGGCGGTGAGCGCATGACGCGGATTTGCGTCGTCGGGTGCGGTGCGGTGGGCAGCATTTTCGCGGCGCACCTCGCGCGCAAGGGCGAGGCGGAAGTGTGGGCGTACGACGTCGCGAAAGAACATGTCGCGGCAATCCAGAAACGCGGGTTACGGTTGAGCGGCGCTGCGGATTTCACCGCGCCGGTGAAAGCGACCACAAACCCGGATGAAATCCCGCCGTGTGATTTCGGAATCGTCGCCACTAAGAGCAATCACACCGGCGCCGCCATCGCGCAGGTCAAAAAAGTGTTTGGCGAAAATTCCGCTGTGTGTTCCGTGCAAAACGGCGTCGGCAATGAAGAACTAATCGCGGAGCACGTCCGCTACGTGATTCGCGGCACCACGTTTCCCGCCGGCCACATCATCGAGCCAGGGCACATAGGCTACGACATTCAGGGAGACACGTGGATCGGTCCGTTTGAACCGACAAAGACGCCGATGGAGCGCGTCAACCGGCTCGCGCAGCTGCTGAACAACGCGGGCTTGAGCGTGATTCCGCTCGAGGATGCGCGCGGCGCGCAGTGGACGAAACTGATTTTCAACGCTTCGACGAACCCAGTAGGTGCGCTGACGCTTCTACACCACGGCGCCGCCACCCGATTTTCGCCGACAGGCGATCTTTTCAATGCGCTAATTTCTGAAGGTGAAGCCGTGGCTCGCGCGCTGGGCATCAAGCTGCACGGCGATCCGCGCCAGCTTGTGCAAAAAGGCGCAAACGCTCCTGGCAAGCACAAAGCGAGCATGCTGCAGGACGTGTTGGCCAAGCGGCAGACGGAAGTGGACTTCATGAACGGCGCCATCGTGAGCTGGGGCGAAAAACACAACGTCCCGACGCCGTTGAACAAAACAATGTGGGCCTTGATCAAAGGCCTCGAGCATTCCTGGACGAATCCGTAGCGCAAAATTTAGGAGCAAAGCACAGATCATGGCCGCCCCTTTCAAAATTGGAGTTCTGCAGCTCAGCATGGAGCCGCTCGACGAAACCGTGCACATGGCGCAGGCGTGCGACGCGGCTGGATTTGACACGTTTTGGCTCGCGGAAGCTTATCCATGGTGGCGGAAACACTCGATGGAAGCGCGCTCGTCCACGGCGATTACGGCCATCGTTGCGCGCGAAACGAAAAACATCACGATCGGCTGGGGAATTATTTCTCCCTACACGCGGCATCCCGTGCAAATCGCCATGGAAGCGCGCGTCCTGCAAGACGCCGCCGGCGAAGGGCGATTTCTGCTCGGGCTGGGCGCTTCGAAAATTTTCATGAAAGAAATCGGCGAAGGTGAAAAGGGAAAAGAGGTCGGACCGGCGACGGTGATGAAGGAAAGCATTGAAATCATTCGCGCGATGTTGGGCGGCGGGGAAGTGAAGTACGAAGGAAAGGCTTTCCAGGCTTACGCACCGGCGCTGAAACCCGATGCGCACGCCGGGCGCTGGCGCGTGCCGATTTACGTGGGCGCGACGGGACCCGTCTTGCAACGATTGGCCGGAGCTCAGTCCGACGGCTTGCTCACCGCCAGCATTACGACGCCCGCGTTCGTGAAGTATTCACGCGAGAAAATGGAAGAAGGCGCGCGAAAGGTGGGCCGCGATCCTTCGCCGCTTGATTTAGGCTCAGTGATCGTGGGGAGTGTTGGTGAAGATCCAAAGACCGCTCGCGAAGGCGCGCGCGAGATGGCAGCGATGTACCTCGCAAATAAAGTGCAGAACATTCGCGGCTCAGCGGACACGCTGCTGGATTGTGCCGGGCTCACATTCGACGAAATTCGCCCGATCGCGGAAGCAATGGAAAAAGGCGGACGCAAAGCTGCCGCCCGCCAGGTGAGCGACGAAATTCTGCGCAAGGTTTGCGCAATTGCGGGAACGCCGAAGGAGTGCATCGAGCGCATCGAGGAGTATTGCGCTGCGGGCTGCACGCACATCATGCTCGAGCTGTGGGGCGACGATCGGCCCGCGCAGGCGCGGCTGTTTGGCGAACGCGTGTTGCCACATTTTCGAGCGAAGCGCGGCGCTCACTAACGCGCTTCGTGGCATAAATCTCCGTCGACAATTGAGTGCTCTCGTGATTGACACATTGCAAAACGTCACGTAGGCTCTTTCGCCAACGAAAGGGCCGATTCGTCCTCTCCCTTTCGCGTTCCGCTTCGAGCCCCCTGCACTCGAAAGCGCAATTTCTAGGAGCTTCGATCATGAAACGCGCGTTCCTTTCCGCGGTCGTTTTGTCTGCAATGATCCTCGCGATTTCATTTGCCATGCGTACTCCGGCGCGTGCTGCGTCGGCGACGAATACTGGGTGTTTGGCTCACCATTTTCAATATGTCGAAGGCAAATTCGAGGTTTCTTATGAACCGGGTTGCACCGGCCACGATGAACCCGAACTTGATCCCGTTTCTGCCGCGCCTGGCTCGGCGCGCGATCTTACCTGGACAGTTGTCCTTCCTACCGATGGCTCCGTAACCGTCGCTGCGGTCGGCCCAACGTTTTGGTTTGGTGGCGTGGTCAACGATCCGAAAAGTGTTGGAGGGCAATCGTTCGTGGAACTGCAGTTCTATCCGGATTCGATCGTGGCCAAGTGTACGAACGGCGGCGGTTTTGCCGTGAGCTTCGCGGCAAATACCTATTCTGCGTGTTCGCCGGTTTTCAGGTTGCAATCTACCGGGCAAACGGGGAAGTTCCGTGAGACCGCGGCATTCAACGCGATGCTTACGGATGGCACCGGGCCATCGAATCCCTTGATCATGCACGCGGGCGATACAATCGCGGTGCATTGGTTTGTCACGCCGCAGGCGGACGGATTCCACGTAACCGTGACCGATATGACCACGGGTGGCTCGGGCACGATTGTTTTGAACGCGAACGACGTCGGTCCGCTGATGCCGTCATTCGATACGCAACAGATCGGCAATGCGCTGGCGTGGGGATCGGTGGACGACACGCCCAATGCCTTCGTATGGGAAATCGGCCACGAAGATCTTTACACTGGCGGGGCGGCGCTGTGCGTCGGCGGTCAAACAACTTGCGGTTCGTACAACGCGGCTTCGTGGGCTGGTTTCTCGCCGATTCAGATCAAGTCCGTGACGTTTGGCGACGGCTCTTCGCCCACGAACTACGCCGCTGTGAGCGACACGGGAGGGGAAGCGGAGATTCTCGCGACGTGCTCGACCTATGGAGGACCGTTCTGTATCTATCCGTGGTATACGCTCGGCAAAACGGGGAATAAGTCCAGCTTCCACTACGGCGTCGATTATCCCGGCACTTTCCAGGATTTTGGAAAGGCGCTGCAGTTCACTCAGACAAAACAGTGCGGAGGACCGTTTGGCGCAGATTCGACTTACTGCGCGACGATTCTGCAGTAGGGCGTACGGAAGTTTTCAAACCTGGAGCGCTCAGGAAGATCTCTGAGCGCTTCATTTTTTTTGGGGGAGCAATTGCGTCCGGTCGCGGCGTACCTCAGTGTCCGCCGATTGGCTCGCGGACTCGCCCGTACTGCGCGCCCCACATGTCCGTCATCTGATGCCGGATGTCCCAAAGCTCCGGAAAAAACCGGTGGCGCAAGCCTTCGTTGAGCAGCTCGACGGGCCGGCCCTTCAGCGATTTTGAGCCCAGCCCGATGGAGCGTTCGATCAGCTGCAAATGGACGTAGCGGAATCGCTGGAAGAGCTCGTCGTACTCTGCGAGCGCCTCCGCGACCATGTACGCATCGCCGTGCGTGTAGTGCGAGTTGTAGATTTTCTCGACGCTCAGATCGTGTTTTTCCAGATAGCTCTTGCGGAATGTTTCCCAAATGAGCGGCGCCATTTTCAGGATCACGCGAAATCCCGGCGATTCCTGCCCACTGCCGTTGCCCAGCTGCAAGCGGATCTCCTGGTATTCCTTCGGCGACATGGTTTCCAGCAGTGCGAGCTGTTCGATCATCAAGCGCAACGCGATGTGCACGCGCTTGAAAAGAGTGATCACGCGATTGGTATTCTCCTGCTGGATGAAATCGTCGATGTCGAGCATCGTGTAATTGATCATCTTCATCCACATTTCTTCGACCTGATGGACGATCTGAAACTGGAATTCATCCTGATTGCACAGCTTTCCGTAGTCTTTCTGGCAGGAAAGCAGGGCCTTGGTATTGAGGTATAGCTCGTAATCGAGCGTGCCCTCGCCGTTCATCAGCGAATAGAAATGCTCGCGATCCATGCGGACCCCCTCGGGCGATTGAAGCATCGGAATTTGTATAGCGATTCTATCGCAGATGGACAGTGACGCCGGACCCGCCATTTGTTGGACATTGTTCGCGGCTTGCCGCTAAGATGTTTCGCGAGAACAAACCTGCGAGCTAGTCGAAGGAATCGACGATGAAATTGGTTACGTTTGCGGCGACGCCGGGAGTGCGCCGCGCGGGAGCGGTGGCAACCGGCGGCAAAATCGTGGATCTGAATCTGGCATACGCGTTGTATGCCAGGAAGGTGGAAGGCGAGCAGGCGTTTGAGCGCATCGCTGCGGCGCGCGTGCCGGCGGATATGCGCGGAATTTTTGAGGGCGGTGACTCGAGCCTCGCCGCGGCCCGAAGTGCACTGGCATTCGTCGAAGGCGACGGCGGAAAACTGAAGGGACCGAACGGTGAATCCGTCGTGTACGACGCCAACTCGGTCAAGATTCATGCGCCGATACAGCCGAAGAAATTCTTCCATACCGCGGGAAACTTTCGCGAGCACCATGAAGAAGCACAAAAGGCCGGATTTTCGCACCCCGTGCTTCCGTGGATCGTTTTCTTTCAGAATGTAGACGCCATCATCGGTCCCGACGAGCCAATCGTCTACCCCGAAGGCCTGACCGAGGAAGTCGATTACGAGCTCGAACTAGCGGTTGTGCTAAAGAAGTCGGGGAAGTTTTTCGATGAGCAGGCGGCGAAGGATTACGTAGGCGGTTACGTCATCTTCAACGACGTGACCGCGCGCGATATTCAGCGGCGCGAAATGAAGTCTGGCGTGTTCAGTTTTTGCAAGGCGATCGACACGTTTTGCCCCCTCGGTCCCTGGATCGTCACGGCCGACGAAATCCCCGATGCGCATAATCTCGCCATGGAGCTCCGAGTAAACGGAGAGAAGCGCCAGCAATCGCACACGAGAAAAATGTCCGTGAAGATTCCGCAAATTCTCGCGCACTATTCGGCGATGGGCTACAGCGCTGGCGACGTCGTTTCCACGGGCACGGTTTCCGGCGTGGCGGCCTTCAGCGGCGATCCGAAAAAATGGTATCTGAAGCCAGGCGATACCGTGGAATGCGAAATCGAAAAAATCGGTGTGCTCCGCAATCCTGTGATTTCATGGGAACAGGCGCACGGACGCAAGCCGGTCGCTATGGGAGCGAAGCAGTGAGCCAGAAAAGCGCCGCGAGGGAATCCACGACGGCGGCAAGCAAGGGAATCTGGGTGAGCGAGCTGAATCGCCAGGCCGCGGAAGCCGTGCAGCTCGCGGCCGCGCAACAGATTCGCTTTTACGACACGACCCTGCGCGACGGCGAGCAGACTGTCGGCGTGGTTCTCGACCCGCTGCAGAAACTGGAACTGGCACGGCAGATCGATTCGCTCGGAATCAATCGCATCGAGGCGGGATTTCCTCGCGTTTCAGCAGAGGACGCCGAAGCGATTCAGCTCATATCGAAAGCGGACCTGCGAGCGGAAATCTGGGGCTTCGCGCGCGCGGCCAAAGCCGACGTCGAAGAACTTGTGCGCCTCGAGCTTCGCTACAGCGTCATCGAAGTCCCGGTCAGCGAAATCAAGCTGAAGGCGTACGGCTTCGGCGAAGACGAAGCGGTGAAGAGAGTTTCCGAGGCCATCGGCCTTGCCGCGAAAAATAATATTCGCGTCGCGTTTTTTCCCGTGGATTCCACCCGCGCGGATCTGAATTTTCTGAAGCGCATTTACAAGGCGGCCATCAATTCCGGCGCGAAAGAAGTCGTAGTCGTGGACACGATTGGCGCGTGCGGTCCGGAAGCGGTGGAATTTCTTGTGCGGCAAGTTCGCGAGTGGGTAGGCCCCAACACGCCGATCCATTTTCACGGGCACAACGATTTCGGTCTCGCCACCGCATGCGCCGTGGCGGCCGTTCGCGCCAGCGCGAGCTGGATTCAGGGGACGATCAACGGGATGGGCGAGCGCGCGGGCAATGCCGATCTAGGCGAGGTCGCGCTCGCGCTGAAGTGTATTTACGGCGTGGATTCCGCGCTTGATCTGCGCCGCATTCGCGAAGTCTCTCGCGCCGTCCGCGAAGCGTCGCGGTACGAAATGGAGCCGTGGAAGCCTGTTGTCGGCAGAAATCTTTTCGCGCGCGAAAGCGGAGCGGTTGCGAGCCAATTTCACATCCCCGAAGCGATCGAACCTTTTTC
>DASTCZ010000305.1:0-10669 GCA_035710585.1 Candidatus Acidiferrales bacterium
CAATTCTCCTCACGCTCGCCTATTTTCACCTGCGCCGCAGCGAATACTCCGCCGCGCTCGATTTGATTCGCCTCGCGCGAAAATCCGATCCTGATTCCGTTGACGCCGCGCGGCTTGCCGGATGGGCCGACTACGGGCTCAATCAAATTGCCGGCGCGGTATCGGAATGGAACCATGCGCAATTGCTGCGTCCCGATCCGGACGTGGCGAAGGCGCTGGAGCGCGCGCAGCGCGACGCGCAGACCGAGAGCGAGTTCCGCGAAGGCCAGTCCAATCATTTTGTGGTGCGATATTCGGGCAAAGCGGAACCGGGGCTCGCTCGATCGATCGTCGATACGCTCGAAGAACATTACAGCGCCATCCGCGACGCCCTGAATTTCACGCCTGCCGAGCCCATAGGCGTCATCCTTTATACCAACGAAGAATTTGCCGACATCACGCGCGCGCCAGGTTGGGCCGGAGCCGTCAACGACGGCCGCATCCGGCTGCCGGTACAGGGAGTCACGGTTGTCAACGACCAGCTTTCCAGAATCTTGAAGCACGAACTCACGCACAGCTTCATTCAGCAAAAAACGCGCGGCCGCTGCCCCACGTGGCTGAATGAAGGCATTGCGCAGTGGATGGAAGGGACGCAATCGAAGCTTTACGCCCGCGCGCTCGCGGCGCAATTCGACGCCGGGCATGTCACGCAACTGCGCAGTCTCGAAGCTTCGTGGATGAATTTGTCGGATAACGACGCTGCAATCGCTTACGCGTGGTCGGAAGCCGTCGTCGAAGACATTCTCAATTCCGGCGGCACAAACGACTTGAATCGCCTGCTCGACGCTCTGAGCTCCTCGCCAACTCCCGAAGCCGCCGTCCGCGCCGCGCTGCACATGGATTATTCCATCCTGGCGCAAGAAACCGCGGCCTATCTTCGCTCGCAGCAGTAAGACTTCTCGCCCCTCGTCTAACGGCACGACAATTCAATTGCGAGCGCCAGTGGAAGTTGCAACGTCGCCCGAATCACGCTGCGACTAATGCATCTTTGAAGGGCTCATCGTGGCGCGGATTACCGGAATGATTGTGCCGGCCAGTATCAGAGGGACAATAATCCAGTAGAGCAGGCGCCGGCGTTTTGCGGTGGGGATTGGTCCTTGAGGATCGTCGGAGTCGAGCACCGCGTCGTAGGCCGTACCTTCTGTCACGGTTCGAATGTCGCCATCCACGTTCACAGTCAACGAACCCATGGTTGCACCGATGCGGAACTCGCTTGGGCCGACTACAACGATCTGTCCGGCGCTGGCGTCCGAACTGCCCCGAATCACTGCGCCCAGCGCTCGAATTTCAATCGGCACACCAGGTGTACCCGAAAAGCGTAGCGTCCCCGCGCTGAGCTCTGCATAGATTCCCCGATCCGCACGATGCAGCGACGCTGAGCCGTTTTCTGAAAGCAATAGCTGTGCGGCTTCGAGCCGAATCTGCAGAAATCCCTTCTGTTGCGTCGCAACGCTATCGCCTTCGTAAATCGAGGTGCTCGCGGCTACCGGAACATCGCCGACCGTTGCGCGCTGGCCGGCAACTACAATTCCAAGCGGTCCTTTAGGCGCGGCTCCGGTCGCGCTGGCTGAAATCAAGCAGCCAAGCGCCGAGACGGCAATAGCCCTCGCGGTTCGAATTACTTCCGGCAAATTCTCTCCTGAAGGGTGATATTCAGGATGCTATGGAGCGCTTCCAAGCCTGTCAACGCGCAATCCGATCGCTGTTTGCAAGTAGTTCACTCGCGCAACGCCGGTAGCTGGCCGCGCTATACTCCGGCGCGCGCAACTCTTCTGCTCTTGGGAGCGCTGGAGATCATTTGAAAAACATCGCGTTCTTCTTCGCGTGGTCCATGGCGCTGTGCGGCGCCCGACTCGTGGCGCAGGATCACGCCGCGGCGCCGGCGTACAAATACATTCGCACCGGCGAAGTGAAGGACGCGCCAGCCCGAAACCTTTCCGGAGGGTTCGCTCTGATCGGCGGAGGGAAGGATCTCGACGAAGCTTTTGTGTGGATGTGCCGTCGTTCGGGCGGCGGCGATTTCCTGATTGTTCGTGCAGCAGGAACCGATGCCTACAATCCCTATGTGAATTCACTGTGCAAGCAGAATTCTGTCGCGACTTTGATAATTCCGAACCGGCAAGCTGCCGAAGATTCCGCCGTCGCGCGCATCATTCGAGATTCCGAAGCAATCTTCATCGCAGGAGGGGATCAGTCAAATTACATAAATTTCTGGAGCAATACTCCGGTTCAAGCTGCGCTCAACGATTCCATTGCCCGCGGCGTTCCTATCGGAGGCACGAGCGCTGGCTTGGCTGTGCTCGGAGAATTCATCTACTCCGCGCAAAATGATCAGCCGAACGGGCCGAATCTGACCTCGCGCGACGCACTGGCGAATCCCTTTCATACCCAGATCACTATTGCAAAGGATTTCCTGCAGATCACTCCTCTTCGCGGAGTCATCACCGACAGCCACTTTTCATCCCGCGATCGCCTTGGCCGCACTCTTGTCTTTCTGGCGCGCATCTTGCAATCCGGCGCGGCGAATCCTGCTCGTGGCATCGGCATCGATGAACGCACGGCCGTGCTCATCGCGCCGGATGGATCGGCTGATGTCGCCGGCACAGGCTCCGCATATTTCTTCCAGACCACGCGGCCGGCATCGGAGATTTCTCCCGAGCATCCGTTATCCATCGCCGCCATTTCGGTGATGAAGGAAACGAGCGGCAAAAAGTTCAGGTTGGCGGCTTGGACCGGCGATGGGATTCGATACGAACTGTCAGTCGAAAATGGTTCAGTGCGCTCCACGCAACCCGGCGGCGCTATCTATTGAGCCGGGCTTCTAAACCCTTCAACTACTCCATTTACAGACTCCTCCGTATTTCAAAACGTCCACCGATTTCCTAAATTGAGCTGGAATCAGCACGTCCAGCGATGTCGCAAATTGGGGCGAGGGAACCGTGCAGCCAGCGCCAAACAAATATTTCCGCCGGCGTCTTGCGTCCAGGAGTTTCCGAGCGCGAGATCGAGCGCCTGCGTTTTTGACTGCCGGATTAATCGCTGGCGTATCCCTCTTTTTCTCCGCGGCGTGGGTGTTGCAGGCCGATTCCGCTGAAAAACCTTCCGACGCCGAAGCCCTCGTTCGAGAAATGGTTCGTGCGGAAACGAAGGCCCAACTGAACGATCACAGCCTGTGGCGCTATCGTGAAATCATCAATCGCGGCGGGCGAAAAGAGACACGCGACGTCGTTCAGACGCAGAGCGGTACGCTCGATCGGCTCGTGGCCGTCGATGGAGAGCGTCTCGATTCTCACCAGCAGCAAAAAGAAGACCAGCGGGTTCACAGGCTCGCGACAAACTCCAACGACCTTGCGAAGGCAAAGCGGGAGACCAGCGAGGATGCTGAACGCGAACGAAGGCTGCTGCAAATGCTTCCGGACGCTTTTCACTATCAGGAACAAGGTACGGAAGACGGCCTCATTCACCTGAAGTTTTCCCCGAACCCGGATTTCCGCGCATCCACTCGGGAAGCAATGGTGTTTCACCATTTGACCGGCGACCTTTGGATCAATTCGCAGGCCAAGCGCCTGGCGCGGATCAGCGGCACATTGAACAGCGAAGTTAAATTCGGCGGCGGCCTCCTCGGCCATTTGAACCGCGGCGGCACGTTCTCGGTTCGCCAGCAGGACGTCGGCAACGGCACATGGGAAATGACGAACCTCGATGTGCAGATGAGCGGCAAAGCCCTCTTCTTCCACTCCATCACTGTCCATCAGACACAGGAATGCTCGGATTTTCGGCCCGTGAATAGCGGCATAACGCCGGAACAGGCCGCGGCGATGCTGAAGCAGAATCAGCAGGCTGAAGCGCGCGCGAATCCGGCGTCGCAGAAAAAGTAGCCTTCACTTAATTCCATCAGACCCGAGCAAACGAATTCACATCAGCGAAAGAGCGAGGTTGTACGCCCGCGCGCGGCAGATGTATATTCGCGCTTCGTCTCGGAGGGTAATCGAATGCCTCGCAGCGCGCGCATGCTCGCTTTGTGTGTGTTCAGCGCAGTGGTCCTTACCGCTTTTTCTCTCGCAGTGAATACGCCGCCCGCCGCCGCCCGGCCGCAGGATTCTTCTGCGTCCGTCATTTCTGAAATGCGCTGGAGAAATATCGGCCCATACCGGGGCGGCCGTACGCGCGCCGCCGCCGGAGTTCCCAGCCAGCCGAATGTTTTTTACATCGGCTCGGTGGGCGGAGGCGTCTGGAAATCCGACGACTACGGCGAGACGTGGACACCGATCTTCGACGATCAGGATACCGGCTCCATCGGCGCGATCGCCGTCGCGCCCTCGGATCCGAATATCGTCTACGTCGGATGCGGCGAAGGCCTGCCGAGGCCCGATCTCGCGGTCGGCGACGGAATGTACAAATCCACCGACGCCGGAAAAACGTGGTCGCACATCGGATTGACCGACGCGCAGCAAATCGCCAATATCGCCATCGACCCGCGCGACCCGAATAAAGTCTTCGCGGCGGTTCTCGGCCATCCATACGGGCCCAACGAGCAGCGCGGAATTTTTCTCAGCACAGATGGTGGCGCGAGTTGGAAGAAAGTTCTCGGTCCCGACGAAAACACCGGCGGCTCCGATGTGCAGATCGATCCCTCGAATCCCCGCGTCGTGTTCGCGTCTCTTTGGTCTACTCGTCAAGCGCCTTGGGAAGACGGAAACTCCTATAACGGCCCGGGAGGATTGTTCAAATCCACGGATGGCGGCGAAACCTGGAAGCCTCTGACGAATGGCTTGCCGCAAACCATCACGCAAGTGGATATCGCAATTGCGCCGAGCGATTCCAAGCGCGTGTATGCCACGGTTGCCTCCGGCAATGGCGTGCAGATTTTCCGCTCGGACGACGGCGGGGATAGTTGGACGCACGCCACTTCGGATAGTCGCCCCGCGCAACGCATCGGCGGTGGCGATCTGCCCGTCCCCAAAGTTGATCCCAAAAATCCCGACACCCTCTACACGACGAGCACGGTCACTTGGCGCACGCGCGACGCCGGAAAATCCTGGATCGGAATTCGCGGCGCGCCGGGCGGCGACGATTACCAGAACATGTGGATCAATCCGAATAATGGCGACATCATTCTGCTCGTCAGCGATCAGGGCGCGCTCGTTACCGTAAATGGCGGCCGCACGTGGAGCTCCTGGTACAACCAGTCCACCGCGCAGGTTTATCACGCAGTCGCCGACAATGGTTTCCCGTATCGCGTCTGCTCCGGCCAGCAGGACAGCGGCTCTGTCTGCATCTCAAGCCGCGGTAACGATGGCGAAATCACATTTCGCGATTGGCATCCGGTAGGAGTCATCGAATATGGCTACGCGGTTCCCGATCCGCTCAATCCGAATGTGATTTACGGCTCCGGCCGCACTGACGTCACGAAGTACGACTGGATTACCGGTCAAGTCCAGCGCATCACGCCCATCCCGATCGCTTCGACGAAATACCGCACAGAACGTACGCAGCCGCTGATCTTTTCTCCGATCGATCATCGCACCATGTTTTACGCGGCAAACGTTTTGTTCAAGAGCGTTGATCACGGTCAGAGTTGGGCCGAAATCAGCCCGGACCTGACGCGCGAGCATCCCGGCATTCCTCCCAGCGTCGGCCACATGGCAGACAGCACCCCCGGCGCCGACACACACCGTGGAGCGATCTACGCCGTCGCGCCATCGTTCACGGACATCAATACGATTTGGGCCGGCACCGACGACGGAGTAATCCAGGTCACTCACGACGGCGGCAAAAATTGGAGGAACGTCACGCCCGAGGGACTCGAGCCGTGGAGCAAGGTGACACAAATCGTCGCGTCGCGCTTTGACGGGCAATCTGCATACGCCTCCGTCAGCCGGTTCCGCGTAAACGATCTGCACCCGTACATCTATCGAACGCACGACGGCGGCAAGAGTTGGAAGCTGATCGTCAACGGCATCGCCACGAACTCCGCCGCGGATACGGTTCGCGAGGATCCCGTGCGAAAGGGGCTTCTCTTCGCCGGCACGGAAAATGCCGTGTGGTATTCATCCGACGATGGCGATAACTGGCGCTCTTTGCAGCTCAACCTGCCGCACACCGCCAATCGCGATCTCTGGATTCACGATTCCTGCGAAATCGTTCCGGGCATTACGCAGAACGAGCGTCAATCGTGCGCCCGCGATCTGATCGTCGGCACTCACGGACGAGGTTTCTGGATTCTTGACGATATTTCTCCGCTCGAACAGACGAGCGACGCAATCTCAAATTCAGACGCGCATCTCTTCAAGCCGGAGACGGCATATCGCTACCGGCGAGACACCAACCCCGATACGCCTCTGCCTCCGGAAACGCCGACCGGACAGAATCCCCCTGACGGCGCGATCATCGATTATTTTGTTGGCCGATCCGTGAGCGGTCCCGTCACGCTTACGATCATGGATTCAGCGGGTAAGACCGTGCGCGTCTATTCGAGCGACGATAAGCCCGAATTCGATTACAACGAGCTTGAGCGGACACTTGGAGTCCCGACCTATTGGGTCCGAATGCCGCGCGTGCTTTCCGCAGCACCCGGCGGCCATCGCTGGGTGTGGAACCTGCACTGTCCGCGCATCGAAGGCGGTCGCGGTGCCAACTATCCTATTTCCGCAGTGCCGCACGATACTCCTCCGGAGCCCGAAGGTCCTCGTGCCGCTCCGGGAATTTACACCGCGAAGCTTACGGTGAACGGGAAATCCTACTCGCAAACTTTCGTGCTGAAGCTGGATCCTCGGGTCAAAGTCGCTCCCGCGGCAATTGCCGAGCAGGCCTCCGGTGAACTCCACATTCGCGACGTCGTCCACCAGGATGCGCAAGTCATCGAGTCGGCGCGCGCCTTGCAATCGGATCTCGCGAAACTTAACGGGCAAGCGAGCGGCGCAGTCGCGGAAGCAATTTCCGCGCTCGATAAGAAAATCATCGCCGTCGCCGGAGCGGTTCCTGCCGGGCGTGGCGGCAGAGGCGGTGGTGGCGGTGGCGGCGGAGGCCGCGGCGCCGCAGCCGCCGATCAGCCGGAAAATCTCACTCGCCTTGATGGCGAATACAACACCATCTACGGCCTGATCGATAGCGCCGATGCCGCTCCGACCGCTCCGCAAAAATCTGCGCTCACGCAATTGGATGCCGAACGAACCAAGCTACTTGCCGCGTGGTCGCAGATCAAAACCACCGATGTGCCGGCGCTAAATCAGCAGCTCAAATCCGCGGGTTTGTCTCCCGTCACGGTCAAATAGCGCCGCGGGCCGACGCGCTGAAGCGTGCGTGATCGGCATAGCCGCGCAGCTATTTCCTACGCGCCCTTCGCCGCGGCTGCAGGCTCAGCGGGCTGATAGGAGCCCGCCGGCGCGCGAAACGGAATTGCGAGCCGGTTCCACACGTTAATCGTGGCGATCGCTAGCGTCAGATTCACGATTTCGTTTTCCGTAAAAAACTTGTGTAGTTCCTGATAGACGTCATCCGGCGCGTGGCCCTGTTGAATGTTCGTTACGGCTTCCGTCCACGCCAAGGCCGCGCGTTCCCGGTCGGAATAAAACGGCGTCTCCCGCCACGCATCCAGCGCGTATAGCCGCTGTTCCGTTTCGCCCGCAGCGCGCGCATCTTTCGAATGCATGTCCAGGCAGTAAGCGCACCCATTCAGCTGCGACGCGCGCATAAAGACCAGCTGCAGCAGCGAATTCTCCAGCCCGCAATCGTGAACGTATTTGCTCAAGGCCAGTACATGGTGAATTCCTGTCGGCGCCGCCTTCACAAAATCGATTCTTGTTTCCATGGACCCCTCCAAATCATTTCGATGGCACACTTGTTTGGATGTCCCGGCCGCGCCCGCGTCACGCCGCGTAAGTACCTCCGCTAACGGACCGCAAGCCCATCACTTGCGTATCTCGCGCGTGACAGTCGGGCGTTTACGTCGTCTATGAAGCAGCGGAGGTGTCCATGAGTTCGCTCGCGCAAGACGTTCGTTACGGTATTCGCATGCTCGCGAAAACGCCCGCGTTTACTGCAGTCGCCGTTCTAACTCTTGCGCTCGGCATCGGGGCGAACGCTTCAATCTTCAGCCTGATCGATGCGCTGCTCGTCGAGAACTTGCCTGTGGCGGATCCAAGCAGCCTCCTGCTGATGGGCGAAGGCCGCAATTGGGGATTCACTTCGGGGATGCCCGAGTCATATCAGCTCTTCAGCTATCCGCTGTACAAATACTTTCGCGCCCAAGACTCCACCTTTTCCGCGACACTCGCTGTGCAGAGCACGCAGACCGATCTCAGCGTGTTTGCGCCGGGAGCAGCCTCCGCACAGGTCTCTCACGGCAAAGTTGTGTCGGGAAATTATTTCGATGTCCTCGGAGTGAAGCCGTTTGCTGGCCGTCTCTTTTCGGACCGGGACGATACGCCCGAAGCCGCGCAACCTCTCGTCGTGCTGAGCCACCGCTTCTGGGAGCTGCATCTCGGCGCGGACCCTGCCATCGTCGGCAAATCGATCCGCGTGAACGCGATCCCGTACACGGTTATCGGAATCGCGCCGCCGGAATTCTTCGGCGAAATCGTGGAAAGCGACCCGGCCGATATGTGGTTTCCCATCGCGATGCAGCCTCAGCTGATGCAGTCGAGGTCGCTGCTGGCGTCAGACGACGTGAACTGGCTGCAAATCATAGGGCGGCTGCACCCAGGCATGAGCGTCGCTCAAGCGCAGTCGCAGACTACGGCGCTCCTTCGCGGCTATCTCCCGTCGGCGCTCGGGAGCTTGAATGTCCCAAGGCTTGCCAAAATGATTCAGCGCGCCCGCGTGGATCTCACACCCTGCGCCGGCGGAATTTCACATCTGCGCACGCGGTACTCCGCGCCGCTGCATCTCTTGATGGGAATGGTTGGGCTGATCCTCTTGCTCGCGTGCATCAATATCGCCAATCTGCTTCTCGCGCGAGCAGCGGTTCGCAATCGCGAGATGTCGCTCCGCGTCGCTCTGGGGGCTTCCCGCGCAAGGATGATTCGCCAGTTGCTCACGGAAAGTTTGTTGCTTGCGGTAGCGGGAGGTTCGCTCGGATTGCTTCTCGCGCGTTGGATGTCGAGCGCTTTAGTTTCGCTGGCATTCGGCAACGATCGTTATTTTCCGGTGAACGCAATCCTTTCGCCGCGCGTGCTCGGCTTCTCGGCGGCGGTGTGCATCGCGACGGGCATTCTCTTCGGGCTTGTGCCCGCATTTCGCGCGTCGCGTGCAAACCTCAACGGCGTCTTGCGCGGCAACATGCTTGGCAGCGGCGTCGCACGCCGTTCGATGTTTTCGCTTGGAAATGTTCTCGTCGCTTCGCAGATCGCGCTCTCGTTGATTTTGATGGTTTCGGCCGGCTTGCTGCTGCGAAGTTTGTCTCGGCTGGAAACACAGGATTTTGGATTCCAGCACGAGCACGTCTTGATTGCGAGCTTGAATCCGCATCTTGCAGGCTTCAAGCCGGAGCAACTCCCAGCCGTCTATGACCAAATCATCTCGCGCATCAAATCCTTGCCCGGAGTGCAGGACGCCAGCCTGTCTCTTTACAGCCCGCTCGACGGCAATCAGTGGAGCTCGAATTTCGTCGCAGATCCTCTCAGCCCCGGCGCTTCGCCTAGGCAGGACAATGCCTGGTGGCTGCGCGTCACGCCCGATTATTTTCAGACGCTCGGCGTCCAGCTGAAGGAAGGCCGCACGTTGACAGATGCCGACGGCCCCGGCTCGGAAAAAGTCGTGGTGGTCAACGAAGCCTTCGCGCGCAAATTCTTCAATGGCGGAAGTCCGCTCGGCCGCCGCGTCGGCTGGGTCGGCACTCCCAGCCAGATGCAAATCGTCGGGATGATTCGCGACGCCAAAGCCGAAGACGCACACATCGAATCGCAACCTATGGTCTTTTTCCCAATGTTCCAGCGCAGCGGAAATCTTTCTCTTTTTGAAACCGCGCGCGTGCAGAGCGAATCGATGTATGCCACCGCGCTCGAAGTTCGCGTCGTGGGCGATCCGCTGTCCATCGCAAATGCGCTGCAGCTCGAACTGTCTCATGCGGTGCCCGATCTGCCGGTCATACGCATCCGCAGTTTTGATCAGCAAATCGCGCGGTCGCTCACGCAGGAGCGCTTGATCACGAATCTTGCCGCGGGGTTCGGCGCGCTCGCGCTCGTCATCGCGAGCATTGGCGTCTACGGCTTGATGGCTTACTCCGTCGGCCGCCGCACGCGCGAAATCGGCGTGCGCATGGCCATCGGCGCAGCTCGCCGTGGCATCTTGCGGATGATCCTGCGCGAAGGCGCAACGCTCGCCGCAATCGGCATCGCCATCGGCGTTGCGGGTTCATTCGGTGCGGCGAAACTCGTCGCGAGCCAGCTCTATGGCACTTCGCCAAACGATGCCGCGACCTTTGTTGTCGCCGGAGCTGTTCTCGCGATCGTTGCGATGGCCGCTTGCTTTATTCCGGCACTGCGCGCTACGCGCGTCGACCCGCTGATCGCGCTGCGAGACGAATAGCTCAGCCGCAGAATCGCCGCGCCGTTTCCGCCAACACCGCGGCGCAGCTCACCACCGAATCGAGATCGGTCCATTCCACGGCTTCGTGCGCGCCGGCGCCGCC
>DASTCZ010000306.1:0-16947 GCA_035710585.1 Candidatus Acidiferrales bacterium
CCCCGAAGGCAAGCCCATCCTGGCCGGCTTCCTGGAAGACGTGCCGGTCGGCGCGCGGCTCAAGTAACGCGCGCCATGGAACTGGTCGATTCCCACTGTCACATCGATTTTCCCCAATTTGACGAAGATCGCGACGCGATGATTGCGCGCGCCCGCGAAGCTGGAATCGCAGCATTGCTCGCCATCGGCATCGGCCAGGGCCCCGACCAGCTCGCCGCCGCAATTCCGTTCGCGGAAACCTACGAATGGATCTACGCCAGCTCCGGCATCCATCCCCACGAGGCCGCAAAAGCCACCGATACACATTTCGCGCAGCTCGAATCGCTCGTTCATCACCCGCGCGTCCTAGCCATCGGCGAAATTGGCCTCGATTACCACTACGATTTCTCTCCGCGCGATATCCAAGCCGCCGTCTTCATCCGCCAAATGGAAATCGCCCGCGCCGCTAGCCTTCCGGTCATCATCCATTGCCGTGAAGCCTGGCCCGATTGCCTCGCCCTCCTCGCCCAGCACTGGCGCAGCTCGGGCCTCGGCGGCATCCTCCACTGCTTCAGCGGTACTCTCGGCGAAGCGCAGCAGGGAATTGAGATGGGCTTCCAGATCTCCTTCGCCGGAAATGTCACTTATCCCAAGGCGCAAAATCTTCGCGACATCGCCCGCGCGATCCCGCTCGAATCGATTTTCATCGAAACCGATTCCCCTTACCTCGCGCCGCAATCCCGTCGCGGCAAACGCAACGAGCCCGCCTTCGTGGCGGAAGTAGCGCGGACGCTCGCGAGTGTGAGAGACTTGCCCAGCGACGAATTTGCCGCCGCCACATCCGCAAATTTTCGCCGCTTTTTCCGCCTCGGGCAGCCCGGGCGCGGACGGACGTCGGGGTCCGAAGAGGAGGCTCCATCTCCCTGCTGATGGCCAAGGAATTGTTCGATCTCGTGCGCGACGACCTCGCGCGCGTCGAGACCGAGCTTTCCGCGCAGAGCGTTTCCGCACTCGAACCCGTCTCCGAAATCGGCAGCTATCTGCTCGGCGGAGGAGGGAAGCGCCTCCGGCCCGCTCTGCTTCTGCTCGCGGCTCGCTATTCCGGCTATGAAGGCGATAGCGCCGTAAAACTTGGCGCGGTCGTCGAGCTGATTCACAGCGCCACCCTGATCCATGACGACGTGATCGATGGCGCCGAAACTCGCCGCGGCCGCCCCTCGGCCAATACGCGTTGGGGCAATCACATGAGCGTCCTCGCCGGAGACTGGCTTTATATGCAGTCTTTCCAGATGGCGCTCGCCGAGCGCAATTTTCGCGTACTCGATCTGCTGATCGAGATCACGCAAAACATGGTCGAAGGGGAGCTTCTGCAACTCACTCGCATCGGCCGCATGGATTTGAGCGAGCAGGATGCACTCGAACTCGCCACCCGCAAGACCGCCGGACTTTTCGCCGGATGCGCGCGCCTCGGTGCCGTTCTCGGCCGCCGGGATGAGCATGGCGAGGAGTCACTCGCGGACTATGGCCATTACGCGGGCCTTGCTTTCCAGTTGATCGACGATCTTCTCGATTTCACCGCTTCACCCGAGAAACTTGGCAAGCCCGTGCTGAGCGACCTCAAAGAGGGAAAAGTCACTTTGCCGCTGATTTATGCGCTCGAAAGCGATGGCGCTACCGGGCGCAAGCTCGTCGCCACGGTCCTCGAGGAGCGCGGCTTCGATTCCGTCCGCCCGGAGCAAATCACGACGCTGGTTCGCGAAACCGGCGCTCTCGACCGCACTCGCCAGCTCGCCCACGATTTTGTCGGCCGCGCCAAGGCCTCCCTCAATGGCGGCGGTTCCAGCGAATACGGCCGCGCGCTGCTCACCGTCCCCGATTTCATCCTCGCCCGCGATAGCTAGCTCGCGCGCGCTTCAATGCTCCCCTTCAAGCTCGTATACCACGAAGGTTACGACCTTCACCTCGGCGAACACGTCTTCCCGTCGATGAAATACAAACTCATCCGCGATTCGCTCTTCCACAAGGGCATCGCCGACGAAGCTGATTTTCTTCAGCCCGAACCGATCGAAGACGCCGATGTGCTCGCGGTTCACGATGAGTCCTACATCCACAAAATCAAGACGAACGGGCTTTCGCCGATGGAGCGCATGCGCCTGGAAATTCCAGCCGGCGCCGAGACGCAGCACGCGTTTTGGCTTGCTGCCGGAGGCACGTTGCTCTCCGCTCGCAGCGCACTCAACGATGGCTTCGCCGCAAATCTCAGCGGCGGCTTCCATCACGCCTTCGCCGATCACGGTGAAGGCTTCTGCATGTTGCACGATGTGGCCATTGCCGTACGTCGCCTGCAAGCCGAAGGCAAAATCCGCACGGCGATGACCATCGACACCGACGTTCATCATGGAAACGGCACCGCGGCCATTTTCGCGCGCGACAAATCCGTCTTCACCCTCTCCATCCACCAGGAAAACAACTACCCGAATCCGAAGCCGCCTTCAAACATCGACCTGAACCTACCCGATCGCATCGATGACGCCGATTACCTCGCAATCCTCGAGAGCGGAGTTCTACAAGCCTTCGATGAATTTCAACCGGATGTGATTTTTTATATCGGCGGCGCCGATCCCTACAGGCAGGACAAGCTCGGCGGTCTGAGTCTCTCGATCGAAGGGCTAATGAGGCGCGATAAGCTCGTTTTTGAACACTCCCGTAAGCGTAACGTCCCCGTCGTGATCACTCTTGCCGGCGGCTACGCATGGAACATCGCGGACACCGTCCAAATTCACGTGAACACGGTCGTCGCCGCGCGCGACGTCGCCAACTCCCGAACCGCTTCAAAACGCGCATAGCAAAACAGCCCTCGATCGTCGACGAGCTACCGCATGTCTATGAGAGATTTCGGGGGGCGGAGCTTTAGCTCCGCCATGTGACGCCAGAGGAAAGGGGTTTTAACCCCTGAAGAGAGGATTGCCTCACCGAATCGTAATGCCGCCCGACCCCGTGCTGATCTCCACCCGCGCATCCCCATTTCCGATTCGCCCGCGCACCGAGCGCCGCGACACTTCTTCCTGCACTGCAATCGGAATTTCCGCATGAATGCTTCCATTGCCGGTGTGAGCGTAGATGCGGAAGCTCGCCGATGACGGCACTTCGAGCGTCACGCTTCCCGATCGCGTGTCCAAATCCCAAAATGCTCCCGCCGCCGGATTGCCCGTCACCCGCAGGTGACCCGATCCCGTCGTCGCGCGCGTGTCTGCAGCCGCGTCTTCCAGATCGATGCCCCCGCTGCCCGCGCGAAGCGTCACGCGTCCGCCGGGATGATCGATCGTGATCCTCCCCGAGCCGGTTTGCGCCGAAATTCCTCCCGAGCCGCGCGAGAAAGAAATGCTGCCGCTGCCCGTAATCGCTATGGATTCGCCTTTGATATCGTTCATTTCAATCGCACCGCTGCCGGCATGCGCTTCCACGCGATCGCCGATCTGCGCGGCGCGAATGCTTCCGGAACCCGATCGCAGGTCCGCCGGCCCGGCGATTCCGCTCAAATCGATTCGGCCCGAGCCCACGTCAATCCGCGCTTCCGTTTGCGCGGGAACGGTGATCGTGTATTCGATCGAAACGCGCCGGAAGCGCTCGATCTCATACCCCACGCGCACGACGTTCCCTTGCTGTTCGACCGGCGGACGCTCGCTGAGGTCGGAAGCTTCTCTCCGCGCGCGCTCAAACCCCGTACCCCACACCGAAAAATCGCCGTGAATGCGCACCTGTCCGTCGCCGCCCGTGCGCACAAATACCTGCCCCGATCCATTCCGCAATTCAAGTTGAGTCGGCCCGCTGACGCTGACCGTCTTGTCGAAGCTGCCGCGCTCGACGGGGCCTATGCAACCGCCAAGCAGAAAAATCGCTACGCAACTTGCAGGAAGCAGGAATTTGCACGCACTTCTAAGCAGGGTGCGATCGCTCATGTGGTTTGCGCGGACGCGCCGCGGCTTATTTCAGGATACGGAAATCGGACGCAGGAAGTTCCACCGCTCCAGGCAGCAGCGCTACGTTCAACGAACCTTGCCGGTACCCCTTCAGGTCGATGGCCACGTGCAAGTATCCCGCGTTCCGTAAGCCTGCGGCGATCGATTGGGAAGTCGCTTCTTCAAGCGCCTTTGGCAGCTCCTCCACCGCGATCTCCACGCGAGCCGTCTCGCCGAAGTGCCGCACGCGAAACTGCCGGAATCCGAGCGCTCGGAGAGACGCTTCGGCGCGCTCCACGCGGCCCAAAGTTTCCGGTGTCACTTCCGTGCCGTAGGGAATTCGCGATGAAAGGCATGCGGAGGCCGGACGATCCCACGTCGGCAGCCCGGCCCGCCGGGAGAGCTCGCGGATCTCCGCTTTGCGAAGCCCAGCATCGAGAAGCGGTGCAAGAACCTTGTGCTCGCGAGCGGCGCGATGCCCTGGACGAAAATCGCTGGTGTCGTCCGTATTGATTCCGTAAGCTACTGCCGCAATTTTTCGGTCCGCCGCCAGCGCGTCGAGCGCGCGAAAAAGCTCGTCCTTGCAGAAATAGCAGCGGTCGGTATTGTTTGCGGTGTACCGGTCGTCGGAAAGCTCCTGCGTTTCAATGAACTCGTGCCGCACGCCACTGGCGGCGATAAATCCCTCGACCTGCTCGCGATCGTACGCCGAATAGCTCGCAGAAAGCGCCGTCACGCAAAGACTGCGCTCGCCAAGCGCCTGATCCGCAGCCCAAGCGAGATATGCCGAGTCCGCTCCGCCGGAAAGCGCCACGATCAGCGATGGCAATTCGGCAAGCACTCGCAGCAGCGCCGACTGTTGTTCAGTAGCGGTCACTTCATTCAAAGTTGTTTGTGCCGATCCGGCGCTCATTGGAAATCCAAAAGTACGTCCACCGTTTTCTTCTCGTCGTCGCGCCGCACCAAGTCGCCTAATTTATCGTAGTGCACGGGAATCGACCCAAAGACATTCGCCGTCGGATGCGCCAGCCCGTCTCGGAATCCCTCGAAATAAAGTTCGTCGAACACAGCTCCTGGCTGCAGTGTCCACGCCTCACGCAGTTTTTTCTCCGCTTCAACCGAAAGCCCCGTCACGATCAATTGTCCCATGTGGAATTGGGGGCCTTCCGTGATCGCCACGTGATACGTCACCTTGCCGTTCGCGTCGTCGTATTCCGCTTGCGGGTCCACCTTCGCGTCCAGATATCCGATGCGGCTGTACTCTTGCACAACCGTCAGCCACAGCGACTGAATGTGATTGCCGTCGGCGATCGCGTTCGGCGCGAGCTTCACGGTGCTATTGAGTCCCGTCGTGCTCAGCGCGTTGTTGCCGGTCCAGGTGATCCCTCCCCAGTGATATTGCGGGCCCGGCTTAATCGGCAGCGTCGCTGTGATGCCAATCGGCGCCACTGTTCCAGCCGCGGGACCCAGCATGGCCTCGGGTGCTCCGAACGCCACCTTCAAATGACCCGCAGCCAAATAGACGGGCCGGACCTGCTCGAACGCGAACATCTCGATCGCGAGGCGCGAGTACGGGCCGTTCACAACGTCGCTCACGCGCACTTTCAACTCCGGCGATGCACTCGCCAGCTCATCGCCGAGTTTCAGCGCGTCTAGTTTCACGCTGCCGCCCACCAGGCTGAATTGCATGAACATTCCCGAATCATCCGGACGGTGGAGCAGCGCGTGCTGCACAGTTCCGTGCGCACCTTTCTGCGGCAAGAGCTTCTGCAGGTCCGCCGCCATCGCGTCGAGCATCGCTCCCTGTTGAGGAGCCGTTCCGTTGAAGAATGGAAATTCCGCGCGGATGCCGGCCGACAACTCCTCGTCCGTAAACCATGGAAAATTGTCGTATTCCACCGGAGCCGTCGGCGCGTCCTGCACGTCCAGGTGCAGATGGACGCCCTCGGGTTTCGTGTCGTAGCGAAAACTTACGTTTGTAAAGAGCCCGCTCTGCGCCAAACGATTTGCAGCTGCCTGCAGTTCGTCCTTCGTGACGGAATCGCCGACCTTCAGCCCGCTAGCCGACGCAACCTGATCGCTCGAGAATTTCGTCGACCCGTTTCCATCGATCGAAGCGAGCTTGGCCGAGCCGTTTGACGGATTCTGCGCCGTCAACGGCTCGAATCCACCGGCACATGCACACAACACGAAGGCCGCTAGAAGCCGGAAACGGAATCGCGACACGCGCATGTTTTTATTTTACGCGTTCCAGAGCGAAGCGAGAAGTTTTGCTTGATTGAAAATCAGGAGAAAACTTATTCGACCGTGACGGACTTCGCCAGGTTGCGCGGCTGGTCCACGTCGCAGCCTCGCCGCACCGCGATGTGATACGCGAGCAATTGCAGCGGGATGATTTCGAGAATTGGCGCCAAGAGTTCCGGCGCAGGAGGGATCTCGATCACGTGGTCCGAAGCCTCCCGTGCCAGCTGATCGCCGCGCGTCACGATCGAAATCACGATACCGTCACGCGCTTTCACTTCCTTGATGTTTGAAACGCTTTTCTCGTAGCGCGTCATCGACTCCGGATCGTTCTCATCCCGCGTCGCGAGCACGACCACTGGCAAATTCTCATCGATCAACGCGTTGGGTCCGTGTTTCATTTCGCCGGCTGGGTAGCCCTCGGCATGAATGTACGAAATCTCTTTCAGCTTTAGCGCGCCTTCCAGGGCGATGGGGAAATGGATTCCACGCCCCAGGTACAAAAATCCGTTGCTTCGGAACAGCTGCCGGGCCAGCGTGTCGTAGATTCCGGTCTCGTCGCTCTGCAGCACCGTTTCCATTTTGTGCGGTATGCGCGTCAGCTCCTGCATTAAAACCTTCGCGCAGTCGGTCGATTGAGTCTCTCGCGCCTGCGCCAGGTACATTGCCAGAATCACCAGCGCCGTCAGTTGCCCCGTGAATGCTTTCGTCGAAGCCACGCCGATTTCGGGGCCGGCGTGCGTCAGCACAGTCCCGTCGGCCTCGCGCGTAATCGTCGAGCCCTGCACGTTGCAGATCGCCAGCGTCTTTGCGCCTTTCTGAATGGCTTCGCGCTGCGCCGCCAGCGTATCGGCCGTCTCTCCTGATTGACTGATGAAAATGCACAACGTATCGGGCTCAATGATCGGATCGCGGTAACGGAATTCGCTCCCGTAATCGACTTCCACCGGAATTTTTGCCAGCCGCTCGATCAAATATTTTCCGGCCAGCGCTGCGTGCCAGCTCGTGCCGCACGCGACAATTCTCGCGCTGCGAAAATTGCGAAATTCATCCTCGGAAATTCCCATTTCATTGAGAAACACCTTGCCGCTATCGAGGGAAATCCGTCCTTGCAGGGTGTCGCGCACAGCGCGCGGCTGCTCGAAGATTTCCTTCTGCATGAAATGCTTGAACCCGCCCTTTTCGGCCTGGATCGGGTCCCAGGTGATGTGCTGCACGGCGCGCTCGACCGGCTTGCCGTCGAAATTCATCACGCGCACGCCGCTCCGAGTGAGTACGGCGATATCGCCGTCGTTCAAAAAGAAAACATCGCGGGTATGAAACAGGATCGGCGGAATGTCGCTCGCTATAAAAAATTCGCCGTCGCCGATTCCGATCACGGCCGGAGGACCCATTCGCGCCGCCACAATCTTGTTGGGATCGCGCGAGCTCAGGATCGCCAGCGCGTACACGCCGTGCAATTGCTTCACCGTTTTTCGCACCGCGTCTTCGAGCGAGCCACCGTTGTAGTGCTGCTCTACCAAATGCGCGACGATTTCCGTATCCGTCTCAGTTACGAACTTGTGCCCCTGAGCGGCGAGTTGCCGCTTCAGCTCCACGTAATTCTCGATGATTCCGTTATGCACAACGACGATTTCGCCCGTGCAGTCGCGATGCGGATGCGCATTTTCTTC
Source organism: Candidatus Acidiferrales bacterium (assembly GCA_035710585.1). Taxonomy (GTDB): domain Bacteria; phylum Acidobacteriota; class Terriglobia; order Acidiferrales; family UBA7541; genus DASTCZ01. Next base: position 7,853 of record DASTCZ010000306.1, read on the forward strand.
CGTCGGCCGGCCGTGTGTCGCCCACCGCGTGTGCCCAACGCCGTAAATTCCGTCGAGCGGCTGCCGCTCGATCGCTTCCTCGAGATTGCGCAGTTTGCCGGGCGCGCGGCGGACGTCCATTTTGCCGTCTGGCTGAACGACGGCGACTCCGGCGGAATCGTAGCCGCGATATTCGAGGCGGCGGAGTCCGTCAAGAATCAGTGGAACGACTTTTTTTGGTCCAACGTAACCGACGATTCCGCACACGCGATTTCTCTCCCGTCATCCGATGCGAATCGCGAACATGACGACACCTCAAAGCGTAGCACAGCAGAAATGCCGGACGAGGTCTCGCTGGTCATAAGTTTCGGGAAGGGAACTGCGAAGAAGACGCCGCGCGCCACTTGAAGTAGGAACGCTCCGTGCAACACTTTCTGAACAAAGAATTCCCTCGTATGTGATTGCAGCAAATAGAGATGGGGACGAATTGGGCGGCGCAAATTAAAAATAGAAATGTCGTCCATCGATATGATTCTAATGGAGTTACTCGTTGCGGCAACGTCCAGCAGTAAGTAAAGTATTGAGCCGAAAGGGATTGACGTGTTCGAACAGGGAGTTTTTCTGAGAAGGGCGCCTAGAGCGAGATCTGTGGTGCCGCTAGTGGAAAAGGTGCTGAGCAACTCCCGAGGGACGAGCGGAAAGACGTTAAGAGTCAATGCTACTAGTCAAAGATCTCGAGCCGGAATTCCTCGATTACGGGATTTGTCAGCACATCGCGCGCGATCTTTTCCGCCTGTGCGCGCGCCTCTTCTTTCGTCGCGCCGTTCATTTCCATGACGAAGAATTTTCCCTGGCGCACATCTTTAATGGATTTATAGCCGAGAGAATCCAGCGCGTGATGGATCGTCTTTCCCTGCGGATCGAGAACAGTCTGCTTGAGCATCACCCACACGTGTGCTTTCATGCTGCGGGATTATAGCAGCGATGTCAGAATCCCGGAGAATGCCGCGGTAAACGGAGGTTCATTTGGCGGAGCGAGCGGTTGCGCTGGTCACGGGAGCGTCGAGCGGGCTCGGAGAAGTCTTTGCGAGAAGACTTGCGGCGCGCGGATACGATTTGATGTTGGTGGCGCGCAGGGAAGATCGTCTGAAGGTGATCTCTAAAGAATTGCGGGCAAAGCACGGAACGAATTGCGAGGTCATCGTTGCCGACTTAGCGAGTGACGCGGATCTCGCGCGCGTCGAGCAGCGCATCCGCAACACGCCGAACCTCGAATTCCTTGTAAACAACGCGGGATTCGGGACCCTGCAAAAATTCTGGGAAGAACCGCTCGAAGGCCAGGACAAAATGCACCGCGTTCACGTGCTCGCGACGATGCGCCTGACGCACGAAGCGCTGCCTGGAATGATCGCGCGAAAAAAGGGCTACCTCATCAACGTCTCGTCGGTCTCCGGATTCATCCGCGAAGGCGGTGGCGTGAGTTATCCCGCGACGAAAGCGTGGATCAATCGGTTCACCGAAGCTCTCGCCGGCGAATTGCGAGCCGCGAATGCGAGCGTGCGCGTGCAAGCGCTCTGTCCTGGATTCACGTACACCGAATTTCACGACGTGCTGGAGATGGACCGCAGCTTCGTCGGCAAGGATTGGTGGCTTCCGGCGGAATTCGTCGTGGACGAATCGCTCGCCGGAATCGACCGCGGCGAACTATTCGTAATTCCCGGCACTAGATACAAAGTCTTGTCGTGGTGTTTGCGGATTTTGCCGAAGGCCACGATTCGCCTGCTGATGCCGAAAGGCGTGAAGAATCGCGCGAAGTTTGTAAAGCAAGATGCGTGATCGCTTACGAACTGCTTTTCGCGCCTTCGAGATATGAGCGTTTATCGGCGTCGCTCAGGAACGCATACGCGAATCCTGCGCGCGCCAGCGAGGAGACTTGAGCGGCGGTGACGCCAAGCCGCGCCGCGGCGGCGTATTCGTTGAGCAATGAGGTCTCGAACATCGCGGGATCGTCGCTGCCAAGAACGACCGGAACTCCGCGCTCCAGGAATAGTTTTAGTGGATGCTCGGCGAGCGAGGCTTCGCGCACCGGCTTCGCAAGTTGCTTCGCCAGCGCTCCGGTGCGGATATTGCTCGTGGGGCACACCTCAAGCGGGATGTTTCGCTCCGCCAACATGCGCAGCAGCGATTCGTCGTGCATGGATGCGAGTCCGTGGCCGACCCGTGCGACGCCAAGAATTTCGACGGCGTCGCGGACGGCGCTCGCGGGGCCAATTTCTCCGGCGTGAATCACGAGGTTCAGTCCCGCGCCTCGCGCAAATTCGTAAACTGGCAGCAATTCTTTCGTGGGAATGGCCAGCTCATCTCCGCCAATTCCGTACGCGACGACTCCTTTGTCGACAACCTGAGCCGCAATGCGGGAGACCTCCATCGCTTGCGCAAGTCCAAACTGTCGCGCGGCGTCGAAAATCCAGTTCGTGCGAAGGCCGCGCGGCATGAAGGTCGCAGCAGCGGCGCGGATGGCTTCAAAGTTCGCGAGCGGATCCTGCTTGCGCAGAAGCATCACTCCCACGGAAAGAGTTATCTCTGCATACGCGACGCCCTGCGTCAGCAGATACTCGCAGAAACGCTCAGCGATGAGGGCGAAATCGCGCGGTTCGCGCAGAAATGATGTGACCCACTTATAGGCCTCGATAAATCTCGCGAAATCTCCGGGCGCATATCGCGCGGCGACTTCACTCTCCGAAAGTTTCACGCCGTTGCGCGCGGCTAGCTCGACGACGGTTCCGGGCCAAATGGAACCTTCGAGATGGACGTGGAGCTCGGCTTTGAGGAGTCGGGAGAAGTCGAGTTGAGAATCGGAAGTCAAAACGAAAAATTACGGCATGGAAACTGCAAATTCAACATCTAGCACAGAGACACAGAGGATTGCACAGAGGTGCGCACGGATTTCTTGCCCGATGATTTTCATTATTGAGGAAGTTGGGGCTTTCCGGCGTTGGTCCACGCGGTGAGCCAGAAGGAGCCGACCTGCGTCGAAGCGTCCGACAGCTGGCGGATCAGCACGGCGCCAACGGTGTTGTAGAAGCGATCGTAGTATTCGTCGGTGTATTGCGAGAGGCCCCAGCGCGAGCGCCGATCGGCCTGCTCGATGATTTCGATCCAACTGTGCGCGCTGAAACAGTCTTCAAAAGCTGTCACCGTCGGATCGCTGATGAAGTAAGCATCGTTGGGGCGCATCGGAAAAAAATTCGAGTAGCGCTCGACCAGATTCTTGCTAAAGCGGTCCTGAATTCCTTCCGGCGTGCCGGTCCTGGGATCCTTGACCTCGACCATATTGAACGGATCGTGTGCCTCGGCCACAAAGCTTGCGAGCAGCGCGGAATTCACGCGCACGCCTTCCCAATCGCTTTTGCGAAATGCATCCGTCAGCTTCTGGCTATAGACGCCGACTTGCCAGGGAAGCAGGCCCGCTGATTCCAACTTGAGCCGGCCGTATTTGCCGAGAGCAGCTTTGTAGTCGCGCGGAATCTGGTCGTAGGGAAAGGGCGAGTAGCGATTGAGATAAAGGACGTGATAACGCAATTGATTCGGGTCGCGCTCGATTGCGTCCATCGAATTGGAAACCGCCGCAAGGATTCCGTCGCGGCGCGATTGATAGAAGCCGCGAAGCTCGAAGGGAAGCGTCTCGACAGCCTTGCTGGCGATGAGCCGTTGCGCGTTCGTGCCCCACGACGCGGCTGCGGGACACAAGACGAGCGGCGCCAGAAGAGCCAGCACCCACGCCGTACGTTTCATCACTGCGCTCCGGAGGTTGGCGAGCTCGATCGCGTGGAGGTGGCGGGACGCGAACCGAACTCGCTGCGATGTCTGCTGTAGAAGAAGTAGATCACCAGACCGATTCCGAGCCACACGAAAAAGCGAACCCACGTCGCAACGAGCAAACCGGACATCAGTCCGATGCAAAGAACCACCGAAATGATGGGGAACAGGGGCACGAACGGGACGCGAAAACCTCGCTGGCGATCTGGCTGCGATCTGCGGAGAAAAATCACGCCCAGCGAGACAAGCAAAAAAGCGAAGAGAGTCCCGATGTTGGAAAGATCAGCCGTCTCGCCCACATCAAGAAATCCGGCAGGGATGCCGACGAACGCTCCCGCAATCCACGTGGACCAGTGTGGCGTTTGAAATTTCTTGTGCAGGACGGAGAAGAGCCGCGGCAGCAGACCATCGCGGGACATAGCAAACCAGATGCGCGTTTGGCCGTATTGAAACACGAGTAGCGACGAAATCATGCCCATCAACGCGCCAATGATGATCACGGTCTGGAAGGCGCGGCTGGCGCCCATGTGGGCCAATGCGTACGCGACCGGCGCGTTGGCGGCGTCGGGATTTTGTCCGTTGAACGCGCTGTACTTTTCCATGCCCAGAAGCACGAGTGCGACGCCGACATAAAGAATCGTGCAGACGATCAACGAGACGATGATGCCGAAAGGCATGTCTCGCTGGGGATTTTTCGATTCCTCGGCGGCCGTCGAGACCGAATCGAAGCCGATGTAAGTGAAAAAGATGATCGCGCCTCCGGCCATGATTCCCGCAAACCCGGAGGGTGCGAACGGGTGCCAATTGGCGGGATTCACGAGCATGCCGCCGACAACAAGGAAGACCAGAATCGCGCCGATTTTCACGGCGACCATGATGTTATTGGCTTCGGCCGATTCGCGAATGCCCCAGACCAGCAGAACGGTGAGAATCAGGACGATCAAGAACGCGGGGACGTTGAAGTAAGCGCCGGTCCATTGGCCATTGGACCAAACCGGCGTGGACCATTTATCAGAAAGCGGAATGTGAAACGTGGCGAGCTGCGCCTTCATATAGCCGCCGAAACCGATGGCTACGGCGACGTTGCTGACGGCGTATTCGAGAATCAGGTCCCAGCCGATGATCCACGCGAATATTTCGCCCAGCGTCGCGTAGGAATAGGTGTACGCGCTTCCAGCGATGGGGATCATCGAGGCGAGTTCGGCGTAGCAAAGACCGGCAAAGCTGCAAACGACGGCAACAAGAATAAACGAAAGCGCAATCGCGGGCCCGGCGGGAGGGCGGCCCTCCATAATCACGCCGCGAATGCTGCCGTGCTGGACGAGATTGCGGATGACATCGAGAACTTGCGCGTGCCAGAAAGACGGGTGCGGCGTAGTCTCGCCGGCAGCCGCTGTGCCGGTGAGCACGAAAATTCCCGAGCCGATAATTGCACCGATGCCAAGCGCCGTGAGCGACCACGGCCCAAGAGTTTTTTTCAGCCTGTGTTCGGGTGATTCGGAATCGGCAATCAGCTTGTCTATACTTTTGACGCGGAAGAGCTGTGAGCCCAATCGCCACCATCCTCAGAATAGGAAAGCTGAAAGCTCCCGACGTTCCGATGAATGTACCGTGCTGGTGCGGGGAGCGCAACCGGGCGGCAGGCAGTTGAAGAGTAAGCTGTTGAGGCCGAGTTTTCAGTTCAGCCTCGAGACGAAAAGAGCAGCGATGGGTAAGAACGAGTTCGATGTGCGCGTAGCGACAGCAGCGGATATACCGGCGCTCGGCGAGCTAATCGAGCAATCAGTGCGCGTGCTTCAGGCTGCGGATTACACGCAAGCGCAGATGGATGGCGCGCTCGGAACACTTCTTGGCGTGGATTCGCAGCTAATCGCGGATGGAACCTATTTCGTGGTCGAAGCAAGTGCAGATGATGGAGTCGCACAGATCGTGGCCTGCGGAGGATGGAGCAAGCGGCGAACTCTTTTTGGAGCGGATCGGAGGGCGGATCGTGAAGATGATTTGCTCGATCCCGCGAAGGAAGCGGCGAAGATTCGTGCGTTTTTCGTGCGGCCGGGTTGGGAACGGAGAGGAATCGGGACGTTGCTGCTAAGCATGTGCGAAAACGCGGCGGCCGACGCGGGATTTTCGCGATTTGAGCTGGGCTCGACGCTTACCGGCGTGGCGCTCTATCGGGAGCGCGGATATGAGGAGTTAGAACGCATTCACGCGCCGCTGCCGAACTGCGAAACGCTGGAAATCGTGAAGATGCGAAAGAGCGCCCGCCAAGCTAAGTTTGAGATTCGCTCCAAGTTCCTCAGGGGTTGAAACCCCATCGCGATCGCAGCCGTAATGTCGGAGCTAAAGCTCCGACCCCCGAAACCGACTGCGCAGCCTCCGCGGCGACTCAAAATCTCTTCAGCGGGTTGAATCACGAAGCTTAGGCTTTGGTGAGATTCGCGTAGCGCTCGATCAGGGTCTTCGTGCCGAAATTCTGGAAGCTGACCGTGAGTTTCCGGTCATCGTCATCGCCATCGACGCCGATGATCGTGCCCATGCCGAAATTGGGATGGCGAACCTGCACGCCGACGAGCGGGTGCCCATTGCCGGGAACTTTTGCGTGAGAAGCTCGGGGCGAGGACGGAGTCGAGCGCTGCGCGCGTTCAACTGCCGGCGCAACGCGGCGCACACGCCTGCTGAATTCTTCCTGCGAATACGAATATTCCGGATCGGCTTCATAGCGGCGCGTTTCGCCGGCATCGGCAAGTGAGCCGGGAGCGGTTTCGAGAAGCTCCGCGGGAATTTCGCGCAGAAAACGGGAGGGCTCGGCGCCTTCAACGCGCTCGTCGCCCCACATGCGGCGGTAGATCGCGCGGGTGAGCGTGAGAGTGTCCTTGGCGCGCGTCATGCCGACATAGCAGAGGCGGCGCTCCTCCTCGATCTCCTTGGGAGTATCCATCGAGCGGCTGTGCGGAAAGACGCCTTCCTCCAGGCCGGTGAGAAACACATGATCGAACTCGAGGCCCTTCGCGCTATGAAGCGTCATCAGCGTGACGGGCGCCGACTCGTCGAAGCTATCGGCGTCGGAAACCAGCGCGGCGCGATCGAGGAAATCGGAAAGCGTCAGGTCGTCTGAAGCGCTCTCGGCGACGGCATTGACGAGTTCGTGGAGATTTTCCGCGCGGGCGTTATCTTCCGCGGTGTCACGCTGCTCGAGCATGTCGAGATAGCCGCTGGAGTCGAGCACATGCTGAAGGAATTCCGCCGGCTTCAAAGTGGCGGCTGATTCCGCAAGCTCGGCGATCAATGATTGAAAGCTGCGAAGAGCGGCAACGCTCCCCAAATTTTCATTCACCGTGGCACCGATGGCGGCCCACAAAGATATGCCTCTTTGATTAGCCAGGTCGGTAAGCCGATCGATGGACTTATCTCCGATTCCGCGCGGAGGAGTGTTGATCACGCGCAGGAGGGCCACGTTGTCGTCATGGTTCATCGCCAAGCGGGCGTAGGCGAGGATGTCTTTTACCTCAGCGCGCTGGTAGAAGCTGAAGCCGCCAACGATGCGGTAATGCGAACCGAACTGGCGCATCGCGTCTTCAAACGCACGCGACTGGAAATTCGCGCGGTAGAGGATCGCGACGCTCGCGCCGGTTTGCTCGCGCTGCAGGCGGGAGATTTCGCCCGCAACATATTCCGCCTCGGATTTCGCATCGCGCGCTTCGTAAAAGCGCGGCGTTGCGCCAGCACCGCGAGTGGCGACAAGCTTTTTGCCGATGCGCGCTTGGTTGTGTGCGACGACCGCACCGGCGGCATCTAGAATCTGCTGGCGCGAGCGGTAGTTTTGTTCGAGACGGATGAGGCGTGCGCCGGGAAAATCTTCGGCGAAGCGAAGCAAGTAGGAGACGTTGGCGCCGCGCCAAGAATAAATGGACTGGTCTTCGTCGCCGACGACGCAGAGATTGCGCTGCGGGCCTACGAGAAGCTTCAAGAGATCGTACTGAGGCCGATTTGTGTCTTGGAATTCGTCGACGAGGATATAGCGGAAGCGGCTCTGCCAGCGCGCGCGCACGGATTCGTTATCGCGAAGAACGTGCATCGCGCGAAGCAGGAGATCATCAAAATCAAGCGCGCTGGCATTGCGAAGAACTTCTTCGTATTCGGCATACATCTTCGCCGAGCGCTCAGCGAATTCGCCGGGGGTACGCTGAGCCTGCGCTGCCATGTCGGCTGGAGTCAGAGCATGGCTCTTTGCATAACTGATCTGATCGCGAAAGGGCCGAAGGTCCGCGGCGCGCTCGGAGTAGCCAAGCTTTCGCGCGGCTTGCTTGAGCGCAGAGGTCTGGTCGTCGTCATCGTAGATGGCGAAATCGCGGCGCAGGCCCGCGGCGGGAGCTTCGCGGCGAAGCAAACGCGCGCAGAAGGAGTGAAAAGTGACAAGAAGTGGATCGCCGGCGGAGAGCCCCGCGCGAACGAGAAGATCGCGAACGCGCTCGCGCATTTGGTCGGCGGCTTTATTGGTAAAGGTAACGCCGAGGATGTTTTCACCAGGCGTACCCTGTTGAATCATGTAGGCGGTGCGAAATGTGATGACGCGAGTCTTGCCAGTGCCTGCGCCTGCAAGGACGAGCACGGGACCATCGACGGCGAGGACAGCTTCGCGTTGCTGGGGATTCAGGGAGTCCAGAAGATTCATGTCAGCCGGTGAAATGGAACGCGATGATTTTAGCGAACGAGTTTGCGCGCGGCAAATTTGCGGTGAAATCGCTGGAAAATTGCGGATTCAAATCGAAGCCCGCAGCGAATCAGGACCCTGAACCGGTCGAGAAGGGAACTTCGAAGTAGAGAAGAGCTTTTCCGGTGGGCATGCGCTTCAGGTTGGGCACATAGAATCTCGACATCGGCACCCAAGAAAAATTTCCATCGAGATCGAAATAGAAGAGCCCGTGAACCACTTCGCGGCCGGGAACGAGATCGGATGCAAGCATGGAGGCCTGGAGCTTGTTCTGCAATTCGACGAAGTCCTTGCTGGGTTTTCCGCCGCCCACACCCGGTACGGGGAAGCGCCGGCGCTGCATGGGATCTTTGGGTTTTTCCGCAAAGATTTCCGCGGCGACGGTTTTGGCATCGAGTGAAACCAAATCCTGCAGAGGCTGGCCCGGGAGCGCCACGGTCAGGCGCACTTCGGTGAGATCGATCTGCACCGGAACGTCTTCGTCGTTTCGGAAGTAGGCGTCCACCGCGACGATGCCGGACTCGTAAGGATTTTTCTTGCCGAAGCGAGTTTTGTAATCTTCCGGGCGCGTGAGCGGTTCCGCTGC
>DASTCZ010000307.1:0-4127 GCA_035710585.1 Candidatus Acidiferrales bacterium
AGCTCGGGTTTTGACGGTTGCCGCTGCAGGCGCGGCGTTCCTGCTTCCCTGCGCGGCGGCCATGCCCTTCGCAATGAAAGTAGGAATCAAGGCGAACGCGCAAGCCAAGGCCGAAGCCGCCCGAGTTGAATCGCCGTCCGCAAACACTTCAAGCGATTCTGCTCCCGGGATCGCGGCTTCGTTCGAGAATGCACCCGCGCAGCCGAACACTTTGCGGCAGGAGAGCGCTGTGCGCGAATCCCGATTGAATCCCCCGAGTCCGATGTCTGCTCCAGAACTGAAACAAAAACTCGAGAAGGTGATCAGGGACCTGGAGCGCAAGGGGCAGAATCAAACTCTCTCCGCCAAGGATGCAGAAGCGCTCACGCGGTATAGAACCGAATTGACGTTCGTCACCGAAATGATTAAGTCGCAAGGTGACTCCGGCCGGGGCTACGCAATTCAAGAAAACTCGCAGGCTGAAAACGAGGCTCGGGAACGCAGGCTGCAGGAACTCGAAGTGAAGCTCGAGCAAGCCCGGCAAGCGGTCGAGCAGGATGAAAAGTCCGGCGTAAACGCGGATCAAGACCGCGCTGCCCTGAAGATGCTCGAAAGCCAGCTGACCGAGGTGCGCGGGCGATCAGAAAACAACAAGGTCCAACTGGAGCGGCTGCAAAACATGGTCGTAGAAATGCAGGCCAAACTTGCGCAGGATCAACAATCCGGAGCGAACACCGAACAGGACCAAAAAGCTCTTCAAGAATTAAAGGAGAAACTCGCGGCCGCTCAATCAGGACGTGTCGAAGTAGAGCCCGGGCGCCTCTACTTGAGTCCGGAAGGCGCATCACGCGAATCGGTCGAAAAATTGCAGCAACTCGAAACCCAACTCGCGCAGGCGCAGCAACAGTACTCGCCCGAACATCCGGCAGTGAAGCAACTGCAAGCACAAATCGCTGAGTTGAAACAACAGCTCGAGCAGCAGACTGTGGGCTGGAAGCGCCAGCGCGAAGAGGAAATGAAACAGCGGCAGATTGAGCTCGCCGGCAAAGCGAAAATATCCATGTCAGACGCGATTCAGATCGCGCTGCAAGCGCATCCCGGATCGGTGATGGAATGCGCACTCCGCAGCGAGCGCGACATGATTTTTTACAACGTCGGCATTTTTGGCGACGCAAGCATTACGACGAAGGACGCCAGCGGCAAGCCCGTGACAAACACAGTGAAGACGGAATTCAGCGTGCTCGTTGACGCCACCGACGGCCACATCGTCAAGCCCGGCGAATGGCGCAAAAACGAGCAATGATCGCACGGCCAACGCAGCGCTCTGTTTCGTCCGCCTGAGAGAAAAATCGCGCGCGCAACATATGCCAAGGCAAATCGCAATTGTCACGATTGCCGTCGTGTGGGCCGCTAGCGTCCTCAGCGCCGGATCGGCGAGAGTGCTCGCTCGCGCTCAGCAGTCCGGCGAGAAGGCTGTTTCGTCCGTCACCGCTTCGTTTCTTGATCCGCTCTGATTAATTGCCCTGCCGGGAAGCCGGCGGCACCATTCCGTTCGCGCGGTAATACGCCACCAGCAGGCCGTAATGCTCCGCGCTGTGTTCGAGCACCCCCAGCCACGGCTGCACGCGCTTGGCGAATTCGTCATCCGGCCAGCCCTTCATCACTGTCTCGGAGTCGCTGATCGATTTTTCCAGCAGCGCGACGATTTCATCCTTCGATTTGTAATTCTTCGGATCCAGCTCATCCCATTTCACGTCTTCGCCGCGTCCGAATTTCGCCGCGTATGCGTTTCCAGACGCGACGTGCACGATCACTTCGCCAAACGAGCGCATTTCCGGCTTCAATTTGAAGCTGTATTTGTCCGCCGGAAAATCCTTGGCCATATCGAGGATGCTCTTATCGACGGCCATGAATTGCCCGCGAATCGATTGCGCCGTCGAGGCCGGCGGCTTTTGCTGTGCAACTGCGGACGAGAAGGCAACGGCAAGCAGGGCGGCAAACACAACGAGACTGGTGCTCTTCTTCATAGGACCCTCCACGTTTTGGGGCAGCTCAACTTTCGTTCGGGCGAACTGCGCTGCTCCCTCTGAACCTCTAAATGCACGAGCAGTTGCCTCCATTCCATAGAAGAAAGGAGATGTGAGAACGAACGCGGAATCAAGATTACTTTCGAAATTGGAACGGATTCACCAACTCGCAGCGCAGCCGCGCGAAGTCTTTTTCATTTCGTGTCGCCACTGTCAGACCATGAACTCGAGCTGTCGCTGCGATCATCGCGTCTTCGAGAAGCTGAGCTGGATGTTCGGCAGTAAGTCGAGCCCACTCCCGAAAACAGTTTGAATCCATCGGAAGGACGGAGCCGGAATCCGCCACTCCGCCGACCCAGCGCTCGATTTCTTCGGCCTTGCTGGCATCGTGCTTGCGAACGCGCTCGACACCGAGCTGCAATTCGCCCATCGTCACCGCGGAAATGAAAATTTGGCTCTCTGGGAGTTCGGACATCCAGGCCAGCACTCCACCGTGCGGCTTCGATTTGCGGAGTTCAGAAACCACATTCGTGTCCAGCAAGTATCCATTCATGCCAGGCGAATCGTCCGCCGGCGCTTATGCGCTCGTCGCGGCGGAATCAAATTCTCGAAGCGTGGGCCATCGCCCATAAGCAGCGACCTTATTCCCAGACGCGAACCCTTTTCCATGCGCCTCCATTCGTCGATCGGCACCAGCACGGCCGCGTCGATCCCGCGCCGAGTGACAACCTGCGGCCCCTTCTTCAGCGCGGCGTTCAAGAATTCGGTAAATCGCGCTTTGGCTTGATTGAGTTGCCAGGATCTCATTAGCGCCGCTCCTCAAACATCATCCTATATGACTAGTCATCTGTCTAGTCATTTGTGGCACGACAGATATGAAATCCGCGGTTCTCGAATCATTGGCAAATGAGGATTCCGCTCTTCGCAGACGGAAACTCGAGCCGCACCTGAGCAACCGTCGAACGCGTGATCCAAACGGGATCCGACGTCTGCTGTGGATCGCCTTTCCGGAATGCCATCACGATGTACTTCCCTGCTGGCAGTGAAATCTGGAATGCGCCGTTCGAGTCCGGGCTAAGAATCGCGACGGCGTTCCGCTCCTTAAAAGTCTCGACCACGACTGTCGTGGGTTCCAAAGCACCTTCGCCGGCAATCGTCCCGATTAAAGTCGACGCACTGTTCGCCTCGGCTTTTGCGTAATGAATGTGATCGGGGTGGAAGCATTCGTAACCCGGTTCTATCTTCAGTCCTATGTCCATTCTGATCGCCCGCGGTTCAAGATCCGATTTTACATGTAGGTCCGAAATGATCTGCGGCGCGAATCCCGGAACCCTGATTTCAATTTCGTAGTCGCCTGGGGGCAGATTCCCGATCGCAAATTTTCCGTCAGCGCCTCCCTGCTGCGTTCGAATCGCCTCGATCGAGAACACTCGAATCTCAGAGCGCCCCGTCAAATTTACTGGCGCGCCTTGAACGTCGGTTACTTCTCCGCGAATCGTGTAAGTCGGCGCAATCTCCTGCCCGTGAACAGGATTCGGCGCCGAAAAAGTTGACACCCGGAGAACTGCGAGCAGAATTAATGTTACGGCAGCGCGAAACAAGGACGATCTCGGTCGATAGCAACGCATCGTTTCTACTCCTCGGTTTCCGAAACCCTGATCTTTCGTTGCGTTCGCAGGCGGTCAATGATAGTTTGGCGCGCAATCCGAACATCAATCAATGGAGAACTAGGACGTGGCTCTGCCGCCGACGCGTATTCGACTTCCGATTCTCGCCCTCGCAGTTCTTATTTGGTTTCTTCCATCGTCGGCGCACGCCGCCGTCGCCGAGATATGCAATCACGGCGACGTGGCACTAAATGTGGCTACCGCCATCTACAGCCAGTCAATTCTCTTCGGCAATAGCTACCGCGTACAGGGTTGGTATCACGTCCAGCCGAATAACTGCGAAACCATTTATAGTTCGGTTGACCCTGACGATCTTTATGTCGGCTTCACATATCGCGATCCGAAAAATCTCCTTCATGCCTATACCAGCGAGCCGAGCGATGAATCGGGCGCGATCAAGACGGTTTCCGAAAAATTCTGCGTAAACGTCGAGCAGGCTTTCGACTACAAAATA
>DASTCZ010000308.1:0-14978 GCA_035710585.1 Candidatus Acidiferrales bacterium
CGCACCAGCCGCGACACCGCATCGCCGCGCCCCGCAAGCGCTCTCGATACAGCCTTACCGATCATCCCGGACGAGCCCGAGAGAAGTACGCGCATCCTTGGTCCTCGTGCACTCAACGTAAGCTGCAGCGCACCCAGCGTCAAGAAGTTACGCGTAGGTCATCGCTATCAAACTCTTCATTCGTTTCGGCGAGGCGCTGAACCAAAACGGGTCGTTCATTTCGGCACATGAACCCAATTTGGGAATGGCCTGCTTGAATTGGCGCGAGAAATTGCCATGAAAGTTCGAAGCTGGGAGAAACCGCAGCCGTTAACTTGTGTCGCCGCAACGCGATTTCGCAAGGTGGGTAATCGGACGGTCGAGAAACTCAAAGCGTGTCGGAGTGGAACCGACCGTGCAATTCGCCGAGCGTGCGAAATCGGTACACCGAGGGAGAGAGCGGCAAGGGCCGGGTTACGCCGGATTGGCTAAGCGCGCTCAGTGCGCCGATTGTTGTTGTGCTCGCAACGCTTGCGGCAAACGGCTGCGGCGGATTCGGCGGCGCCGGTTCGAGCAGTGCAAACGCGCCTGCACCGCCAGCGACGCCCGCTCCACCGGCCGCGATTAGCGTGAGCCTCTCACCCCCGGGCGGAGCGGTGCTGCTGGGATCGACGATGCAGTTCTCGGCGACGGTCACGAACGCGACAAATTCCGCTGTCGCCTGGAGCGTCGATGGCGTTGCCGGCGGAAACGCTGGAAACGGGACGATTTCCTCCGCTGGAATGTACTCCGCGCCTCAAGTGCTGCCTCCGTCGAGCGAAACAATCGCCGCGACGAGCGTAAGCGATCCGACCAAGAGCGCGTCTGCCTCGATCACGGTAACGAGTGACGTCGCCGTCTCAATCTCTCCCGGTTTGGCCACGGTGCAGCCGGGAGGCACGCAGCAATTCTCAAGCACGATCTCGAGTGCCGGCCGGCCAGTTTCCTCGGTCACGTGGTTTGTGAATGGAATTGCGGGCGGAAACACATCGTTGGGAACAATTTCTGGAAGTGGGCTGTATACAGCGCCACAGACTCCTGCTGCCGCGCTGAACGTTACCGTGACGGCGCAGAGCGTTGCGGATCCCAGCAAATCAGCGGCTGCGGTCGTGACCGTCACTTCGCCACCGTCCGTGTCAGTTATGGTCTCGCCCGCGCTCGCGACAATCGGCTTGGGAAATACGCAGGTGTTTTCCGCGCAAGTGTCTGGAACGGCGAACACACTTGTCACGTGGGATGTGAATGGAATCACGAGTGGAAACGCGAGTGTCGGCACTCTATCGCCGGGCGCTCTTCCAAACTCGGTTGTATATGGCGCGCCGTCGTCGTTCTTTTCCGGCCCCATCGACGTTCGCGCGACGAGCGCCGCAAATCCTGCGGCAAGTGGAAGCGCAACGATTAGTTTAACGAGCGGCGTCGCGATTTCGCTCGCGCCGTCTATTGCCACTCTCGCAATCAATCATCGCCAGCGTTTCTCGGCGACGATCGCCGGCTCGGCAACTTCGAATGTCAATTGGTCCGTAGGTGGTATCGCTGGCGGAAATTCGGCGCTCGGACAAATTTGCGCCGCTGGTTCGGACCCGTGCATGCCGCTTTCCGGCAACAGCAGCGCTCTCAGCGTGGATTACCTCGCACCGGCGGCCGTACCTGCTGTAAATCCCGTGCAATTAGCAGTCACAAGCCAGGTTGATCCATCGAAGTCCGCCTCCTCTACGATCACACTTCTGCCGCACATCGTCGTCTCAGTCTCGCCGCCTTCAGCAACTGTTGCGGCGGGCTCGATAACTGCGTTTTCCGCCTCGGTCCTGGGCACGGCCGACCAAGGAGTTATTTGGAACATCGGAGGCATTCCGTGCGGCACACCATCGGCGTGCGGAGCAATAAATAGTGACGGACAGTTCACTGCACCCATAGAGGCGCCGTCGCCAAATGTAATCACGGCGACGGCGACGAGCCTCGAAGATGCTTCGCGGAGTGGGTCGGCCAGCATCGCAATTTCCACTTCTCCCGTAATTACGCAAATTTTGCCGGCGAGCGCCACAGCCGGAGCTGTTGGCGGTTTCCTGGTAAGGGTGCTTGGCGGGAATTTTGTCTCCCCCGCGTCCAGCCAGGGTAGCCAGATCGTGGTCGCAGGTACCGCGCGAGCGACGGTCTGCGCGAACGCAGGCGACTGCTCCACGACTCTCGCGCAATCGGATTTGGCCGCTCCCGCCAATCTCCCTGTTCTTGTTCAGAACCCCGACGGTTCCACGTCTCCACTCGTCTTTATCGCCGTCGTTGCGCCAAGCAGTGGGCCGAGTTTCGTCTCGCTTACGCCGGCGAATCCGTCCGTTTCCGGAAACGATATTTTCGTAATCGATTCTTCGACGGCAGGCTCGGCGCTGCCCTCGGCGGATGAAGCACTCTCGATCCAGGCGTTGGGAAGTTTTTCCGCATTAACGAACAGCTGCTCTCTGGGCGGCAACGCGGTCGCACTGCAAAGGCCTGCTTCCGGCACAGTGGTGACCGATATCTGCGCCTTCTCCGCGAGCGGCCTCGATCCCGCGCATCAATACTGGGTCACCGGACCGCCCACGCCCGATCTGGTCGTCATCGCTGCGCAGTCTCTGGGCTTCGGAATTGTTGATCTGACGATTGCTGTGCCCGCAAATGCTCAGGCCGGCGCACGAACTCTTTTCGTGCAAAATCCGAATAAGGACATCGCCGCCGCCAGTGGCGCGCTGGAGGTGCGCGAATGAAGCTCCTCACAATCTTCGCAGCGATGTACGCGGGGACCGTATTCGCAAGCGTTGCAAATGCCACCACCCTCGCCCATTTGGAACTTCCGGAGCTGACAAAGGCCGCGGAGCTGATCGTTTACGGCCGCTGCGCGGACCGCGAATCGCGCTGGGAAAATGGCGCGGTGTGGACCTTTGTCGATTTTCAGGTGATCGAATCGTTCAAAGGAGCCGCCGCGCCGGCAGAAAAAATTCGTGTCCGCACCGCCGGAGGCCAGGTCGGACACCTTCAGACAAGAATTGAAGGCGTGCCGCAATTTTTCGCGGGCGAGGAAGTTGTTCTGTTTCTGGAGCGCACGAGCGCCGGCGATGTTGGAGTCACCGGCTGGTCGCAAGGAACGTTCCGGGTTCTTCACGGTCAGCGCGGCGGACTCACCGTCACCCAGGAGAGCAGCGAATTTGCGACCTTCAATCGATCTACCCGGACGTTTTCCCATCCCGGCATCCGCAACATGGATATGGCGGCGTTCCGCGAAAAGGTAAGAGCCCTTGCGGGAAAATGAACGGCGCGGAAATGCAATGGTGATTCGTCGCGCAGTCTCCGTGTTCGCCATGGTGCTCGCTGCGATTGGAGCGCCGCAATGCGCAACAGCGTATGCGTTTGGATATGTCGTAGCGGATATGCGGCAGTCCGCGGCAATTTCCGGAGGAAGTGCGTGCCCGCAAAAAACTCGCTTCGCCATCGCCGCAGGAGGCGTGAATCGCCAGTGGAGCACTTCGCTCGGTACGAATCCTCAAACCATCCTCACCTCGGATCAAACAGTGGCCGGCCGTCTGAACGAGATTGAGGGCGCCATCCTGCAAAGCTTCGCCGTGTGGACCGGCGTTTCAGGATCATCGCTTAGGCCCGGCGCACTCGCGAGCCTGCAGAGAAATCCTGCGCAGGACGCCTGCACGTCAGCCGACGGCGTCAACTCCATCTGTTTCAATCAGAGCGATCCGGCCTTTACCACCGGCGTGCTCGCCTTCACCCGAGTGACCGCCGCCGACACAATCGGCGAAACTGTTGGCGGCCAAGTGAGCACATTCGTCGGGCAGATTCTCGACGCGGATATTCTCGTGAGGCCGGGCGATTCGCTCAGCGTGTTTGCAACTCCCGCCGCGCTGCCCGCCAATCCGCAAGCGTACGACCTCGCATCGATCCTGACTCACGAGCTCGGACATTTTTTCGGACTCGAACACTCCGATGTCTGGCGAGCGATGATGCAACCCTTTGTTCCCTCCCCGGGAACATTCGCGGGCGTGCGTCCGGCGGCGACGCAGCCGGACGCGCCGCTTGCGGACGATGACCGCACAGGACTTCGTGTGCTCTACCCCGATCCGAACGACCTGATGCACATCGGAACGATCGCGGGAAAGATAGTGCCTGCGAATCCGCTTTCCCTCGCCGCCCAGCCGGGCGTAAGGGGAATTCTTTCCGCGCAAGTGGTCGCGCTCGACGCCGCAACAGGAGAAGTCGTCGCTGCCACACGAAGCGGATGGTCATGCACGGATCCAGGGCCTGCTGTTTTCGACGGTTCGTATGCGATCGAGCGGCTCGCCATCGGCAGCTCGCAGAGCTACGAGACTTACGCGGAGCCCTTCACTGGAATTGAAAGCTCCGCCGATATCGCGGCGTCGCTCGCAAGAATCTGCCGGAACTCCTCGACCGACACCGCTTGGCCTGCGGCATTTGCCTGCTCCGTTCCGTCGGTATTCACCAATTTCACCGTACGAATTCACTGAATAACATTCGCCCACGCTTGCCGCGTGCGCGTTCAGCAAATTAGGTTCTCCACTTCGTCCGAGGACCTGTACGAAAGGGCAAGTATTTCTGGAATTGCGCGCCCGAAATGTAACGATAGGTTACGCGCTGCTTCTTGGGCTCTGAGTGCAGCCTTCGCCGCGCTCGCAACCCCATCACACACAACAAGTTGCGATCCGGCGAGACTGGCCTCCGACCTGCACATCTGCTAGGGAAACTAACTCCAAAAACATGCGAATTGCGATGAATCACGAACAAAAGGCCTGCAGCTCCGCGGCGGGAGAAGGTGGCTTTTCTCTCACCGAACAGCTCGTCGTCGTGGCGATTATCTTGATCATTTCGGCCATAGCGATCCCGTCCCTGAGCCGCACGATGAGGAATTACAAGACCAGCGGCGATGCCCGCGGACTTGCCGACGTCGTGATGGAAGCGAAGATGGCGGCGGCAGCCAGCTTCACGCACGGGCGTGCGTATTTTGATCTCAGTTCCGGAAAATACCGCATCGAAACCTGGGACCAGACCGGCAGCTCCAGCTTCTGCAGCGGAACTCCGTGCTGGAAGCCACAGATCAGCAGCGGTGGCGTGGCGGAAAGTTACGTGCTTTCAAGCGCCGTGACCGCCGGCTACGGCTCAATCGCCAATCCGCCGGCAAACACGCAAGGAACAATTGGCCAGGCGCCGCTGTGCACTGACAACACGCACGACACCGGGACCAGCACGGTCGCGAATACCGCGTGCATCGAATTCAATTCGCGCGCCGTGCCCATCTGCACGACTACCACGTGCGGCATTGGAACGGCGACCGCCATCGACGCCTACTACATCAACGACGGCGCCAGCGTGTATGCAATCACCGCCTCCGCTACCGGAAACGTAAGCCTGTGGCGCGCGGACATCAGCAGTGGTGCTTGCGGCAACAATTCCTGCTGGACGAAACAATGAGAACTCAGATGAAACTTCAAGACGCACGCGTGTCCGGGACGAAGCTAAGCAATCAGCGCGGCATCATGCTGCTTGAAACCATGATCGCGCTCGCAATCCTGATCATCGTCGCAGTGGGCTTAATGAGCATGAGCTTGACCGCCATCGCCACCACCGAGAATCAGGGCCACCTCGCGGCCCGCACCGCGGAATACGCGCAAGACAAGATGGAGCAACTCATGAGTCTTGCGTACTCCGATTCCAGCACTGATACCAGCTTCTTCCCCGCATGCGGACCCAGCTCGACGCCCGCATGTAACAACGGGACCGGCCTTGCAGTCGGCGGAAGCTCTACCCCAGGTTCGCCCTCCACGGGCTATGTGGATTATCTCGACATCAGCGGCAACCCGCTCACGTTCACAGGAACGACTGCGCCAGGAGGCTGGTTTTACATCCGCGTCTGGCAGATATCGACGCCGAGCGGCACGACCAATCTCAAGCAGGTTACCGTGACGGCGCAAACACGCAGCGACGTAGGGCCTTCCGGCGCACTTCCGACTTCCACCGTAGTTTCTTATAAGAGCAGCCCGTTCTGACAGAGACGACCATGAAAAACACGAACCGGTTATCGGCAAATTTTCTGATCGCACAAGCAGGTATGTCCATTCTCGAATTGATGGCCGCGCTGGGCCTGCTTCTGCTGGTCTCCGGCACCATCATGGGCGCCATGCTGGGCATGATGAAAAACCAGGCCCAGGTGCAGAACCGCACGGAAATGCACTCCAGCGTTCGTGGCGCAACGGAATTGATCGAACAGGAAATCACCCAGGCAGGCCGAGTCGTATTGCCGGGCACCGCAACGCTTACGACGGCTACCGTAGCCAATGCGGGCAGCGCCGTCGTGAGTTCCGTAGCGGGAATGTTCGTCAGCGAGCAATTGACGTTCGACAGCGGCCCGAATCAGGACACCGTTCAGGTAAGCGCGATCAACGTTTCAACGAAAACGCTGACGCTCGCCACCGGCTCCGCATTCTTCCACGCCCACAGCGCCGGAGTCGCCGTGGTGCCTCTCGGCGGTTTCTCCGGCGGCGTTGTCCCTCCTTCGACCACGAACGGCTCCGACGGCACCCACTTGAAGCTCTTCGGCGATATCAACGGCGACGGCAACATGGTCTATATTGAGTACACCTGCGATTACCAGGCCAACAAGTTGTATCGCAACGTGATGCTCACCACCGCAGTCAACAAACTGACACCAGACGCCAGCATGGTGATCCTCGATAGCGTCTACCAGAACCCGAACGACGTCAACAACAACCCTGTGCCGTGCTTCAACTACCAGGTCGCCTCGAATATCAACGGCAATGACTATGTGCTCGACGTCGCCGTCACGCTGACCGTCTACACGCAGCACGCTGACGCATGGACCGGCAGTACCAATAGCCAATCGACTAAAGAGACCAAAGCTCTTTTGAACGTAGCGCCGCGAAACGTATTTGAGACGTGGCTGCAGGCCAGCGCGGGTATCACTGATCGCGTTCAGCCCATCCCCGCGAACGTCACATGCCTGCTCAACGCAACTTCAAGTTCAAGTTGTACCGCGCAGTAGTCGGAAGAGAGGCCCAGATGAAACGCCAAGAACGTGGTGTCGCACTAATCCTGGTGATGATTCTGCTGTTCGTGCTGTCCGTGATGGCGGCGTCGCTGCTCTTTCTGTCGCAGACCGAAACCTGGTCGAGCATGAACTACCGCCTGATGACGCAATCACGGTATGGAGCCGAAGCCGGCCTCGAAAAGGCAGTGAATTATCTGCTCTACACCTATTCGCCCCCGGTTACGAACACGAGCGATCCTGCGTCCGGGTACGACCTGGTGAATGTGCCGGCGACCACGGATCCCGTGTTTACGACGGTCACGACCGCAACTAATGGCATCACTTCGGTGGATAACGACCTTGTAGGAGTCGTGCTGCACGGAACCTCCACCCCGGTCGTGCTTTCCTCCGACAGCAACGTAACCTCGCACTATCCGATTTCCACCGTGCAATCCGGTTTCAGTTCGAATACCAGTGGTTCGCTCAGCGCCGGCAATATCACTGTGAACTACGTCGCCCACGCCGTCCTCCTCTCGATGACGCGCGTGACTCCGTACGGCACGACCGCCTCCGTCACCGCGCAGGCTTGGCGCGTCACCGGAGACGCCACCATCAGCGGCGCGACGAATGCGAAAGTTGAAGTCTCGACGATCGTTGAAACGCAAGTTTCACCCATATTTTCGTACGCTGCCTTCGCCACTTCGCAGGAATGCGGCGCGCTGAACTTCGCCGGCGGCGGCACCACCGGCAGCTACAACGATAAAAACGTCACGGTCGTCAGCGGCGTGCCGAGCGTCACCACATCCAATTCACAAGGCAACGTCGGTACGAACGGCAACCTCACCGTTGCCGGTAACCCGACCAACATCTACGGCACGCTTTCGACGCCGCGTACCGGCGCGAGTTCCAGCGGCTGTACAAACTCCTCGAGCGGCGTCGCGTCCGTGGGCTATACCGGAAAACTGACCAACGGGAGCGCCGTCCAGGTGTCCAGCGGGATTCTCCAACTCCCCCAAACGCTCTCTTATCCCACGCCGGTCATTCCGGCGAGCGGCTCAACCACCGTCAGCCTTTCACAATCGACCTGCCCGAGCAATTCGAGCACTTGGTGCAGCACGCCGAGCGGCAGCAATCCGAACCATGACATCACCCTGCTGCCGACCTGCGCGGGTGCCGTCACCTCATGCACCACGCCCGGAACCTACGGCGATATAAACATATCTGGCCAGGTGACCTTGCACCTGCAACAGGGGATCTACAACATCAATACCTTGCAGATGCAGGGCAATAACGTCTCTCTGGTGATCGATTCCGGCCCGGTGATCATCAACGTTTCCGGAGTGCCCAACACAACGAACGGCGTCACTTGCACTCAGACGCCAAATCCATCAACACCGATTATTCCCCCGCCGGCGACCTCATTCTGTACTGGAAACTTCGTCAGCCTGTCGGGTAACAGCGTCGAGAATGCGGCCCTTGATCCGTTGAATTTCCAGCTGCGCTACGCGGGTTACGGGAATATCCAGCTGAAGGGCGGTACCGATGCTTCCGGCCTTCTCTACGCCCCGAACGCTTTCTTTTCGTTCGCGTCGTCAAACGCTGCGTGGTACGGCGCCGTGATCGGCTTGCAGTTGACCGACACGGGAGGCTCATCCATCTACTACGATACGAACCTGAAAAATGACGGCTTCTTCGTTTTGAACCCGATGCTTTCGGCCTTCACCTGGAAGAAGTACTAACTCAGGCCATCGCCGCATTGCAGGGAAATCTCCGCGCCGGGGCGCAAGCCTCGGCGCTTTTTACTTATGCGGAATTGGTAGCGCTAACGGGAATCGAACCCGTATTTCGGCCTTGAAAGGGCCGCGTGCTAACCGTTGCACCATAGCGCCACAGGGAAACGCTGCGCGGCGCCATCGGCGTCAGCAGCGAAAATCGGGGCGAAAATAGAGTAAGGGAATCGGATGTAGTTCGCAAGGCGCGCGCAACTGCTCGAGTCGGGAGCCGTGCAGCAGAAAAGCTTAAACGCTGAACGAAGTCCCGCAGCCGCAGCTCTTTGCCGCGCGCGGGTTGTGGAATACAAATCCCTGCCGCACCAGCGTCACCTGATAGTCCAGCGTGGTCTCATCCAGATACGCCAGGCTCTTTGGATCGATGAACACGCGCGCGCCAAAATCTTCAACCACGTTGTCGCGATCGCGCGCCGCTGTCTCCAGGCGCATCGCGTAGGTCAGCCCGGAGCAGCCGCCTCCCTGCACACCCACGCGCAAGCCGCCCGTCTGCCCGGGCAGCCCTTCCTTTTCGACAAGCTGCTTGATTCTTTCGGCCGCTTTTTCGGTCACTCGGAACATGTTCTCGTCGCTCGCGCTTATTCTATCGCGGCTTTTCCGCTCACATTCATTAGATGACTGGCGGATTTCCCAGATTCATACGCCGGAGAAAGCTCGCGCAGTCGCGTCACCACTTCTCTCACGCGGCCAACGGCGTAATCGATCTCTTCTTCCGTGTTAAATCGCCCGATGCCGAATCGAATCGACGAGTGCGCCAGCTCGTCGCTCACTCCCAGCGCCTTCAACACGTAACTCGGTTCCACGTTCGCCGAAGTACATGCCGAGCCGCTCGAAACCGCGATGTCGTTGATCCCCATCATCAGCGATTCACCGTCCACTCCAGAAAAACTCACATTCAAATTGTTCGGCAGGCGGTGTTCCATCGATCCGTTGATCTGGATTCCGTCGAGATTCTTCTCGAGATCTAATCGCAGCCGCTCGCGCAACGCGCGGACTTGCTCACTTTCCCGCGTCATCTCCTTCCGGCAGATCTCGCAGGCCGCACCGAGCCCAACGATCCCCGGAACATTCAGCGTGCCCGAGCGCATCCCGCGCTCATGTCCCCCGCCATCGATCAACGCGGAAATTTCCACCCGTGGATTTTTCGAACGCACATAAAGGGCACCCGTGCCCTTCGGGCCGTAAATCTTGTGCGCGCTGATCGCCAGCAGGTCGATTCGATCCGCCTGCACATCGACCGGAATCTTCCCCGCGGCTTGCGCGGCGTCCACGTGAAACACAATGTTGCTCTGCTTCGCAATCTGCCCGATTTTACCGATCGGCTGCACCACGCCGGTTTCATTATTGGCGTACATCACGGAAATCAGAATCGTCTTTGGCGTGATCGCGCGTTGAAGCTTGCCTAAATCGACCCGTCCGTCTTCCTGCACCGGCAAATACGTGACCTCGATGCCATCTTTTTCCAGACGCTTGCAGGTGTCCAGCACCGCCTTGTGCTCGGTCGTCTGCGTAATGATGTGGTTGCCCTTCGCCCGGTTCGCTTCCGCCACTCCCTTGATGGCCAGATTATTCGATTCCGTCGCGCCGCTCGTGAAAACAATCTCCTTCGGGGAAGCGTTAATCAGGCCTGCCGCTTGCGCGCGCGCCTCTTCCACAGCTTCCTCTGCTGCCCATCCGAACGAATGGTTCCGGCTCGCCGCATTGCCGAATTTCTCCGTCAAATACGGCAGCATCGCGTCCAGCACGCGCTGGTCGAGTGGTGTGGTCGCGTGGTTATCGAGGTAGATAGGCAGCTTCACGGCCATGGCGATATTCAAATCTTACGTTGCGGAATGAATTGAATCAAACGTCGAGCCATCTCCGCCCAGCACAAACAAAAAGGCCGCTCCTCGCATTTCGGCGGCGAAGCGGCCTTGGGATTGAAAGTTCGTCTGCTATTGCTTCGAAGTCGGCGAGGCCGCGGGCTTCTTCGCGCTTGCCGCGGCTGGTGCTGCCGCCGTCTTTGCAGCGGGAGTGGCTTTCCAGAACGCGTCGGCCTTTACCCACTCGTCCGGCGGGTAGCTCATCTTCGGATCGAAGGCAAAAAGCTCCGTCTGATCGCTGAGGATTGCCGCACCTTCGAGATCGGCCAACTTTTTCTGTCCGTCCGATCCAAGTGCGTCCATGAACTGTTTGTCGAAGCTCGCGAAAGCGGCATCAACCTCCCCGAGTGACTTGTGCGGGGTGAAGATCAACACCGTGTTTGCAGGCGCCCCGTAGGCCACGTCGTAGAACACCGCATGAACGTCCATTTTCGCTTTGTCCAGGGTCGAGTTCACGAGGCTCACGAGTTCTTCCCATTCCTTGTCGTGCCCCAGCCGAACGCGGATCGTTTCGACTTCCATGTAACGCATCGCTGCGATATCGATGTTCGGGTGATAACTCTTCTTCTCGTCGTACGTGGCCAGAATCGTCGTGCCGTTGGAAATAAAATCGGCGTCCCGATCCATCACGCGATCGAGCTGCGCGCGAAGCGCTGTATTCTTCTCTTGCTCGTCGGATGACTTCTGGTACGCGTCGAACGAGTCGTGTCCCACAAAGAACCACGCCTCGTTTGTGCCGCTTGTGGATACGGCCGCAAAATAGCGGACCGGTGATTTTGCCGCCATCACGGCCTGCACGTAGGCCGTTTCGTTCCTCTGGTGTGCGGGACCCTTCCCGAATTTCCCGTACTCGCGCTGGATCTCGAGTACCTTCGGTGGACCTTGCATCTCTTGTGCAATCGCGGAACTGCCTGCGAGGCCGGCAACGCAAAGCAAACCGGCCGAAATTACGGTTTTTCTCACGCCGAATGCTCCTTTCAAATTGAGCGAAAGCGCCACCCGAACGCGCAAAATCCACACCAGGGATCGGCGCCATTTTGGAATGCTTGGGAATCTGGCCTGTGCGGCGCAGTCTACACCCGAACCGTGCGAATTGGCATAAAAGACTTTCGCAGGCAAGGCGTTGCGCTAGAATGCTCTCACCCGCACCCGGGAACGAATGAAGCCCGTCTTGGCGATCTATCCGGGGTCGTTTGACCCGGTCACGAATGGCCATCTCGATCTGATCGAGCGCGGCAGCACGATTTTCGATCGCTTGATCGTCGCGGTGCTGCGCAATACCGAAAAAGATCCTCTTTTTTCCACCTCCGAGCGCGTCGAAATGCTCCGCGAAGCGGCGCGTCCGTTCAAGAATGTCGAAATCGATCTTTTCGATGGCCTTTTGGTCGATTATGTCCGCCATCGGGAAGCACAAGTCATTCTCCGCGGGATTCGCGCCATTAGCGACTACGAATATGAACTCCAGATGGCCATGATGAATCGGCGCCTCGCGCCGCACGTGGAAACCGTGTTCATGATGCCTGCGGAGCAGTACAGTTATTTGAGCGCGCGCCTGGTCCGCGAAATCGCGCGGTTGGGCGGCGCGGTGCAAGGGCTCGTGCCTCCGGCGGTCGAGCAGCGATTGCGCAGTAAGGTGCCAAGCTGACCGCGGATTTTCCGGCGCCGCAGGCCAGAATTTTCGAGGAAGAGAAACGACATGGTCCAATTCGCAGATCGCGTCAATCGCTTCGCCGCATCCTCCACGCTCGCCGTGATGATGGCCGCGCAGCAATACAAAGCGCGCGGCATCGATGTGGTCGATTTCGGTCCTGGGGAGCCCGATTTCCCGACGCCCGACTACATCAAGCGCGGAGCGATCGAAGCGCTGGAGCAGAATTTCACGAAATACACCGCGACGGGCGGCATCCTGCCACTGCGAGAAGCAATTGTGAAGTGGCATGCAGGCCAGTTCGGCACCAGCTACAACGCGAACGAGTGCATCTTTACTTCCGGCGGCAAGCACGCGCTCTTCGGCGCCATCAGTTCTCTGATTCAATCCGGCGATGAGGTCATCATTCCCGCGCCCTACTGGGTCAGCTTCCCGGACATCGTGAAATACGCGGGCGGACGTCCGGTCTTCGTGCAAACGCGCGCGGACGACGGCTTCGCGCTCCGCGCTGCGGACGTGGAAGCTGCCGCGGGCCCGAAGACCAAAATGTTGATCGTGAATTCGCCGAATAATCCCACCGGTGCCGTACTTCCGCGGAACGAATACGAGCACATTCTCGAAGTGTGCCGCCGCCGCGAAATCATTCTGCTGGCAGACGAATGTTATTCGCACTTCATTTACGGCGATTCGAAGCCGTTTTCCATCGCGTCCGCTGCGGGTGCGAAAGATTACGTCGTCGTCGCGGGCTCGCTCTCGAAAACCTTTTCCATGACCGGCTGGCGTGCCGGCTTCGCGCTTGCCTCGCAGCCGATCATTGATGCGATGACAAAGCTCCAAAGCCAATCCATCTCCAATCCCAATTCGATTACGCAGAAAGCTGCCATCGCTGCGCTCACTTCGCCGATGGACAGCGTCGCTGCGATGCTCGCGGAATATACGAAACGCCGCGAGCGCATTCTGGCCGGAGTCCGCGCGATTCCCGGAATCACCTGCACCGCTCCACAAGGTGCGTTCTATGTCTTCCCGAATGTGTCGAGCCATCTCGGCCGCTCCGGCTTTGCAGGTGATACACAAACGCTCGCGAAAGATTTGCTCGAGCATGCGCACGTCGCGGTCGTGGCCGGGGATCCCTTTGGAGCGCCCGGTTATCTGCGCATCTCCTACGCGACTTCGGTCGAGCGCATCGACGAAGGCCTGCGTCGCCTCGCAAAATATTTTCAGGCGACTGCATCGGCAGCATGAGATATAGCGAGTTCGCTCTTCAGCGAATGCTCCCTCTCTTCGTTTCTTATGGCTGATTCTTCCCTCCAGCCTCGGCCACTACGGATTGAGCCGCAATTCGTTCCGCGAATCTGGGGAACGAAATCGCTCGCGCCGCTTTTCCCCGACGCCCGGCCATCCTCCCCCGTGGGAGAAATCTGGCTGACGGGAAACGATTGCGTCGTCGCAGACGCTCCGTTCGCCGGACAGACGTTGGCGAACGCCTGGCAAGCCATGCCGCAAAACTGGGTCGGCGCTCAAGTGCGAAATGACGGCCCTTTCCCGATCCTCGCGAAGTTTTTGTTTCCCGAACAAAAGCTCTCCGTGCAGGTGCATCCCAACGACGAATACGCCCGCGCGCATGAAGCGGCGAAGGGCGGCGTTGGAAAAACGGAAATGTGGTACGCGATCTCCGCCGAAAACGATGCGCACGTCTGCGTCGGCCTCACTGATGGCGTGACGCCGCAAAAACTCCGCGAACGAATCGACGAAGGCAGCGTCGAAGGCTGCCTGCGCCGCATTGACGTCAAAGCCGGAGACGCAATCTTCGTTCCGGCCGGCACCGTGCACACCATCGGGCCGGATATGGTTTTGTGCGAAATCCAGGAAAATTCGGACATCACCTACAGAATTTTCGATTATGGCCGCCGGAATCCCGACGGATCCGCTCGCGATTTGCACGTCGAGCAAGCTCTCGCCGTCACAAATTTCGGGGCGCAGCGCGGCGGAAAAGTGCAATCCGTGCGCCGCGCGCAGGGATGCTGCGAAATTGTGCACTATGCAGCGTGTCCCTACTTCGCTGTCGAGCGTTACCGGTTCACTGCCGCGTGCAAATTCACGACCAGTTCCCAGGCGATCGAACTCTTCGTCATCCTCGAAGGAAGCGGTTCGATTTCCTGGAATCGCGCAAATGCGGAATATCGCCCCGGTCAGCTTTGGCTTATTCCCGCGTGCCTTGGTGAATGGAGCTTCTCGCCTGCCGCAAACACCATCGCGTTGCGCGCATTCGTGCCCGATTTGGCGGTCTACAAGCGCGAGTTGATCGACGCCGGAATTCCGATCTCCGCCGTTTCAGCCATCGTCCATCCCTGAGCCCATAGCCACTAGCCACTCGCACCCGTTACCGCTACACTTTTCCGTCCATGCGCAAGCTGCCCTTTTACGCCGTAGTCTTGGCCGGAGGACGTGGCACGCGATTTTGGCCCCGCAGCCGCACGCGCACCCCAAAACAACTTCTCAATATCGTGGGCCGCGACACGATGCTGCAGCAAACCGCCGCGCGGCTGAAGCCGCTCTTCCGCGATAAGCAACTCTGGATCGTCACGAACGCCGAGCAAGTCGCCCAGGTAAAATCGCAGCTCTCAAAA
>DASTCZ010000309.1:0-5798 GCA_035710585.1 Candidatus Acidiferrales bacterium
TTGCAGCACGCCCGTGCTGATTTCCGCCCAGATTTGCCGTCCTACGATTTTCACTTCGCGCGATTTCATCGATCGTCCCGTAGATAGTTTCGCCAAATGCGTGCGGCGTGAATTTTCAGAATAAATCAACTTGCGCCGGGCTGCCCGCAGCCGGCCGCACCCAACGCGCGTTAGTTAACAGCGAAGGTACAGGTGCAGGTCGCGTTCCAAAGGCAGGCGCGGTTGGAGATTGTCGCTATCCCATTGAAAACGAGGCACTTAGTGTGAAGCAGGGCTGCGATCGGCGCGCGAGCAGGCGCGGCATCAGCCCCACAACTTGTGGATTATTTTCAACGGGCGAGCCACGACTACTGCTGGCGCGCCGCTTCTTCAAATCGCGTAAATTGCCGCAGGAAAACGTAATTCAGCGTATCCGTCGGGCCGTTGCGCTGCTTGGCGATAATCAAATCCGTCTCGCCACGTTCTTCCGGCGACGCTCCCTCTTTGAACATTTTGGGCCGGTGAATAAAGATCACCACGTCGGCGTCCTGCTCGATCGCACCGGAATCGCGCAGATCGGAAAGCAGCGGACCGCGCTCATCGCGCTCGGGAGCGCGCGTCAACTGGCTGAGCACGACCACGGGAACTTTCAACTCTTTCGCCATCGCCTTGAGACCGCGCGTGATGCTCGCCACTTCGTCGTTGCGCGATCCAAATCGCCCGCGAGCCGAAACCAGCTGCAGATAATCGACCACCACCATCGCCAGGTCTTTGCTTCGCGCCAGCCTGCGGCACTTCGCTCCCATTTCCAGCACGGTCGTGCTTCCCGAGTCGTCGATCCAAAGGGGAGCCTGCGAAAGCTCGCGCAGCGCCGCCGTGATCTTTGCGCCATCGGTGCGGGCCAAATGCCCCGTGCGGAATTTGTGCGCGTCGATTTTCGCGTGATCGGAGAGCACGCGCAGCAGCAGCGATTCCTTGGACATTTCCAGGCTGAAAATCGCGACGGTCTTTTTTTCGCGCATAGCCACATTCATCGCGAGGTTCAGCGCCAGCGCCGTCTTTCCAACAGAAGGGCGAGCCGCAAGTACGATCAACTCCGAAGGTTGAAATCCCGACGTCAGATCATCGAGCTGGTGATAGCCGGTGCTGACGCCGGTGATGCGCTTGCCTTCGTCGAAAAGCTGCGAGATGCGGTCGTAGTTGTCGGAGACGAGATCGCCCATGCCGATAAGCCCGGCGCGGATGCGGTCTTCGGCGAGCTGGAAGATTTTCGATTCGGCTTGATCCAGGATCGATTCGGCGTCTTCTTCAGCTTCGAGCGCGAGCTGCTGAATCGCGGCAGCGGCATGAATCACTCCGCGCAGAATCGATTTTTCCTTGACGATGCGTGCGTAATGCTCGACGTTGCTGATGCGCGGCACTCCATCGACCAGCGACGCCAGATATGGCGCGCCGCCGGCTCCTTCGAGCTCGCCGATGCGGCCCATGCGCTCAGTGAGCGTGACGAGATCGATGGCCTGGCGCTGCTCGCCAAGCTCGATCATCTGGTGAAAAATGCGGCGGTGTCCGTCGTGGAAAAAATCTTCGGGCTTCAGCTTGTCGACAGCGACGTCGAGCTGCAGGTTGTCGAGAAGAATCGCTCCAAGAACTGAACGCTCGGCATCTGCGTTCTGCGGTAGCGGGCGTTCCAATGCGGGGGCGGTAGCCATGATTCGCTTTATTTTCGCCTATGCGGAATATCGATTCAAGCGCGAATCGCGCATTCGAATCGAAGCGGGCAGTTTGCTCCAGCCGCGCGGCTTCTCCAATCTGCAAAAGCGCTGATGCTGTGGAAGAAATGAAGTTTCTGTGGATGCGCTGTGGAGCGCTGTTGAAAAAGTGACGCCCGCGCCGATTAGTGCTGTTCGCGTTGCACGATTACTTTGATCTGTGCGGTCACATCGCGGTGCAGCTTCACGGGCACCTGGAATTCGCCGAGCGTCTTGATCGGTTCGCTCAGTTGAATCCGCCGCCGGTCAACTTCCTGGCCCTGCTTCGCCAGCGCCTCGGCGATGTCCGCCGCATTCACCGACCCGAAGAGATTATCGTGTTCGCCCGCCTTGCGGTTCAGCGTGACCGTGATCAAATTGACGGAGTCCGCCTGCTTCTGTGCGGAGTCGCGCTCGCTCGCCGTTTTCTTTTCGAGCGTGGCGCGGATTTTCGCCAGCCGCTTGAGATTTCCCTCGGAAGCGGGCAGCGCCAGCTTTTTCGGCAGAAGAAAATTCCGCGCGTATCCCTCCGCGACGGTCACCACCTCGCCGCGATTTCCCAGCTTATCGACATCTTCCTGCAAAATGATTTGCATGGCTTCGCTCTCTTGAAAAATGAATTCGTTTCAGCTCGTTCCGCTCTTAGGTGGCGTCCTACAGTTCTGTCGCGAAGGGCAGCAGCGCGATATTCCGCGCGTGCTTGATGGCCACGTTGAGCCAGCGCTGGTGCCGCGAACATGTGCCCGTCATGCGGCGCGGCAAAATCTTTCCGCGCTCCTGAATGAAAGGCGTGAGAGTCTCCACCTTTTTATAGTCGATAAAATCCACCTTATCGACGCAGAACCGGCACACCTTCTTCTTGCGGAAGTATTGCCGCTTTCCCTTGCGCGGACCGCCCGGTCCGCCGGGGCCTCCGCCTTCGCGCGGCCGTCCGAATCTTCCACCGCCACCGCCGGGCCCGCGTCCGCCGCCAGGGCGTCCGCCGCCACCGTGCGAGCGAAATTGTCCCTGACCCGGAGGACGGCCGTGGCCTTGTCCCTGTCCGGGCTGCGGCGTTCCAGCCGGAGCCGATGCGCCTGGCTGCGCTTGCTGCGGCGGTTGCTGCGGCGCGGCTTGCTCTGCCGGCGCGGCGCTCGGCGCGCCTGCGTCTGGAGTTCCTTGCGGGTTCTGTGCATCCGTCATCTGAGAATCATCCTTTCATCAATCTCTTTGTAGCGCGGCGCGAGCTCATCCGGCCTGCTGCGCAGTTTGCTGTTGCTCCGGCGCTGGCCGCTTCGGCCGCCGCGCCAGCTTCTTCGCGCGCGCGTCGCTCAACTTCTTCTGCCGCTTCATCTCTTCGTCGAGGCGAATGGTCTGGAACTTCACCACCGGCTCGGCGACCTTCAGGCGGCGCTCCAGCTCCTTCATCATGTCGCCGTGCGTACCCTTGATCTGCAGGTAGACATAGATGCCCTCGCGGCTTTTCGCCACGCGGTAAGCCATCCGCTTGGTGCCCCAATTCTCGGATTTCTCGATCTTGCCGCCGCGCTCGGTGGCCGCGTGCTCGAGCGTCTGCGTAATCT
Organism: Candidatus Acidiferrales bacterium; assembly: GCA_035710585.1. Lineage (GTDB taxonomy): Bacteria > Acidobacteriota > Terriglobia > Acidiferrales > UBA7541 > DASTCZ01. The sequence goes on from DASTCZ010000309.1 coordinate 3,290, forward strand.
TCGTCACTTCCTCTTCCGGCGTTGCCGGCCGGCAGATGAAAATCAAATCGTAAAGTCTCTCTTCCATGTTTCCTCGGTTTCGTCGGAGCCTCGTTCGCCCCGCAATCCTAATTCGCCGTTTCCGGCTCAGCGGGAGGGTTGCGGCGATTGAACTTGTTCATCGCGCGCGTTACCCCCTCGCTCAAAATCGTTTCCACCGCTTCGGCAGCCGTCTCGATCACTTCCGCCGCCGCTTCCAGATCGCCCTTCTTCATCGGCCGAAGCACGAAAGCCTTCAAATTCTCGATCGGATGATCCGGCCGGATTCCGATGCGAATCCGGCAAATATCCTGCGACTCGAGCACTCCAATCACTGACTTCATGCCGTTGTGCGTTCCCGCGCTGCCGCCGGGAAGCACCCGGATAATTCCCGCCGCGAGGTCCGCTTCGTCGTACAGCACGATCAGATTCTCGACGCCAATCTCAAATCTCGAGAGCAAGTCGCGCACCGCCAGCCCGCTCAAATTCATCATCGTCTGCGGCTTGGCCAGGATCACTTCCTGTCCCGCCAAAGTTCCGCGGCCGATGTATGACTTCGCTTCCGGCCTCTCGACGCGAATGCCGCCCTTTTCCGCCAAGCGGTCAATCGCCAGAAATCCCATGTTGTGCGGCGTCCAGGCGTATTCGATGCCGGGATTGCCGAGTCCCACGATGAGCCACATGTGACCGGGCGAGCTCGCCGCGCGAAGCTCTTACTTTTCCTTTTCTTTCTTCTTGCCTTCGGCCTCGGGCTTGGCTTCCGCTTCGCCTTCCTCGCCTTCTTCTTCCTTCTTGCCCTTCTTGATGACTTCCGGTTCCGCGGGCGCCGCGCCTTCCGCCGCCACTGCCTCTGCCGGCTTCTCTTCCTCTTCGCGGAGCGCGACTACGTGCGCGATCACGCGCTGCGGATCGGTGACCAGCTTGATCTTCTCCGCGTCCATCGGAATGTCGGAGGCGCGCAGCTGCTTGCCGATCATCAGCTCGGTGACGTCCACCTTGAATTCGCCGGGAATGTCGTCCGGCAAGCATTCGATTTCCACTTCGCGCGTCACCATTTCGAAAATTCCGCCTTGCAGCTTTACGCCTTGCGGCTCGCCGAAAGTGTGCACCGGAATCTTCACGCGCATGCGCACGTCCATCGCGATGCGCATCAGGTCCACGTGCAGCAGGCGGCCCTTCACTGGATCGACCTGCCAATCCTTCAAAATGGCGTTGGTCTCGCCGCCCGCGAGCTTCAGCTTGAAAATCGTGTTGTGGCCCGTCGGTGAACGCAGAATGTTCGCGACCTGCTTGGCGTTTACGGCCACCGTTTCCGCGCCGCCTTTGCCGCCGTAAATCACGCCGGGAACGGCCCCCGCTACACGCATGCGCCGGGCTTCGTTTTTGCCGCGCGTCTCGCGGCGAGTGGCTTCTACTGTGATGGTCTCCATGCTTCCTTCCTCAAATCGCTAAATGAAAAGTTCGCTGATCGAAGTTTCTTCGTGTATCGAGCGGATACCGCGCGCCAGCAATCCCGCCACGCTGAGCACGCGGATCGATTTCAGTTTTTGTCCCGCTTCGCACAGCGGCACCGAATTCGTCACCACTACTTCCTTGATCGGCGATTTCGCGATGCGATCCACCGCCGGCCCGGAAAGCACTGCGTGCGTCGCCGCGGCGTAAACTTCCGTCGCGCCTTCCTTCAGCAGCGCTTCTGCGGTCTTCACCAAGGTTCCGGCCGTATCGATGATGTCGTCGATGATCAGCGCCGCGCGCCCGCGCACGTCTCCGATCAGGTTCATCACTTCCGCCACGTCCACATCCACGCGCCGCTTGTCCACGATGGCCAGCGGCGAGTCGAGCTTCTTCGCAAACGCGCGCGCGCGCTCCACTCCGCCCGCATCCGGCGAGACGACGGTGAGCTTGGAAAGTTTCAGGTGCTTGAAGTACTCCACCAGCACCGGCGAAGCGTAAATGTGATCGACGGGCACGTTGAAATAACCCTGAATCTGCGGCGCGTGCAAATCGAGCAGCAGCGCGCGGCTCGCGCCCGCGGTTTCCAGCAAATCCGCCACGAGCTTCGCGGAGATCGGCACGCGCGGCTTATCCTTCCGGTCTTGCCGCGCATAGCAGTAATAAGGAACGACCGCCGTGATGCGCCACGCCGACGCGCGCTTGAACGCGTCGATCATCAGCAGCAATTCCATCAAGTGATAGTCGACGGGATTGGTGCACGGCTGCACGACGAACACGTCCGCACCGCGCACATTTTCCTTGATCTGAAAATAGATTTCGCCGTCGCTGAATTTTCCGAGGACGGTCTTTCCGCGCGCCACGCCGAGATTGCGGCAGACTTCATCGGCCAGCGGCACGTTGGCGGTGCCGGAGAATATCTTGAATTTTTCGTCAGCGACGGGACCGAGATCCCGAGGCAGCGCGGCCTCGCTGGGCACGGCGGTATTCTCCCCTAGACAACGTCTCGCAGATGAAAACCTGGTCTTGCGGGAACGTC
>DASTCZ010000310.1:0-7247 GCA_035710585.1 Candidatus Acidiferrales bacterium
GAAGTTTCTTGCCGGAGAAAGGGAGGGGCTTTACGTGTCGATTGCCCCTCGTACTACAGCGAGCTTCGCTTAACGAATCAGGCTGTCGAGTTCGCCGACATCGAGCCCGGCCTCGCGGTAATACTTGCGGCAAAGGTCGAGGATCGTGAACCCGTCCTCATAGGCGGCGAAACCGCCATTGGCCGGCTTGTCCAGGTAAATGAGGCCTCCTTCGACAATGAACAGGATGAGCGCGGGCTCGGGAGAGTCGTCCGTCACGACCAGCGTATGAGCCTCGCCGGCGGGTTCGTAGATAAAGGTTCCTGGCTTCGCAACCCAGTCATGCTCCAGGTATCGCCAGTGCCCACGCATGGTGTAGCCGTGCACCGTACCCACGTGATAGTGAACGCCAAGCTTGGCGCCTGGGAGCGCCTTCAACATGACGCTGAACCCTCCGGTCGTTACGTTAAAGCAGCACGGCTGGAACCAGACGCCGTCCGCATAAGGGACCCAACGGCGGTCATCGTTTGTGTCGATGTTCGCAATGAAGTGTTCGCGATTCCGCCGATTTGGAGCGAGACCGTCCGTGAAGCTGCTGAACGCAGTGATCGGCATGTGTTATCCCTTGAGAGTGGGGTGAGGAGAAAAGAGTATTCACGCTCAAATCTCAGACTGCAAGGGGAATCCGCGGTGCGCCCAGACGCTCGGCATCTAACCGCCAACGCAGGGTCAACACGTCGGTTTGGTTCCGCCGCCTGACGCTGCTAACTTGGAGGAAAGAGGTGATGTATGAAGCCGAAAAACACGATCTGCCTCTGGTTCAACAAGGACGCAGAGGACGCAGCACGGTTCTACGCCGCCACCTTTCCGAGTAGTGAAGTGACCGCCGTCCATAAGGCGCCGGGCGACTTCCCGGACGGCAAGGCCGGCGATGTTTTGACGGTGGAGTTCACCGTCTTCGGCATCCCCTGCCTCGGTCTTAACGGCGGCCCGGCGTTCAAGCACAGCGAGGCATTCTCCTTCCAGATCGCCACGGACGACCAGGCGGAGACGGACCGCTACTGGAATGCGATTGTCGGCAATGGCGGACAGGAAAGCGCGTGCGGTTGGTGCAAGGACCGCTGGGGCCTTTCGTGGCAGATCACGCCGCGGGCGCTGACCGACGCGCTGGCGGCCGGTGGCGTCGAGGCGAAGCGCGCGTTCGATGCAATGATGACGATGAAGAAGATCGACGTCGCCGCCATTCAGAAGGCGCGACGCGGGTGACGACGGGCGGTGCCTGACCTAGCAGACCAAAAAGATGGTCGGGACGACTGGATTTGAACCAGCGACCTCACGCACCCCAAGCGTGCGCGCTACCAGGCTGCGCTACGTCCCGACGGCAGCGAAAATCAGCGTATCACTCGTTTTCGAGAAGCGTCAAGAAAGCGCGCAACGAATCGCGCAGATCAAGCAGGGTCTTGCGATTGATGCCGGGGAGAGGATTGACTTCGGCGGCGCGCGCCGGCTGAGGAGCGGGTGCGCGTGTTTCATTCGACTCTGCGTTGCCGGTCGCGGCTGCGGAAGGATCGGCGGGATGCGGTGCTTCAGTATTCGTCGCAGCTTGGGAGCCGGCATCTTCCAGTCCACGATCTCGCAGATGGCGCCGCGCGCCTGCGATCGTGAATCCTTCGTCATAGAGCAAACGGCGAATCTCCAATACGGTCTGAACGTCTTCGCGGCGATACAGTCGATGACCTGAAGGGCTTTTCACCGGCTGCAGCATCGGAAATTCGGTTTCCCAGTAGCGCAGCACGAAGGCCTTGATACCGGTGAGCCGGCTTACGTCGCCGATGCGGAACAACGACTGCTCAGGAATGATATTCGCGACGGGCGCGAGGTCTGGGGCAGACATATACGCTTTCGACGGGCTGGCCATCGCCGAAATATTACTAGACGGCGGATGCTGAGGCTAGGGTCTGGAGAAAAAATTGTGAAAATAATTGCGCCGCGCTGAAGATTTCGACGCGGCGCGAAGTGGTTCAGAAACGAGAACTACATCCCGCCTCGTCGTCCTCCCTGCGGTTTTGGGAGCGGCTTGCGCGGGAATTGTTCGTCGCGATTGGCCGCTTCGTAGACAAATGTTGAGACCACTGCAGCCATCTGCTTCAGGTCGTTGGCTTGCACGCGATCGTAAAGGTCCATGTTGCTGTGATGGGTGCGCGTGTCGTATTCGAGCGGGTCCTGAATGAACTGAAAGCCGGGCAGACCGACTGCGTCGAAGGAAAGGTGATCGGTGCCGCCGGTGTTGTCGATGGAAAGCGTAGTCATTCCCATGTCGTGGAAGGGCTTCATCCATTCGGTGAAAATTGGCGCAGCCGCTTCGTTGCCCTGCAAATAGACGCCGCGCAATTTTCCGCTGCCGTTGTCGATATTGAAGTAGACGTCGAAGTTTTTGTGCTCGGGCTGCTTCAACTCCATCGTTTGAGGATTACCGAAATGATTCGCCACGTAGGCTCGTGAACCGAGGAGACCTTCTTCTTCGCCGGTCCACAACCCGATGCGGACGGTGCGGCGCATTTTTAAGCCCGTCGCTTTCAGCACACGCATCACTTCGAGCATGACGGCCGAGCCGACGCCGTTGTCCGTCGCGCCGGTGCCGGAGTGCCACGAATCGAAGTGCGCACCGATCATCACGACCTGATCCGCGAGCGCGGGATCCGAGCCGGGAATTTCTCCGACGATATCGAAAGAATTGCCGTCGCCATCGAGCCACTTGTTCTGAATGTTGAGCTCCATGCTGACCGGCACGCCGTCCTGAATCGTGCGATAGATGCGATTGTAGTGCTCGGCGGCGAGCACAACCTGATTCAGAAGATGAGGAGTCGTTTTGTCGTACGGGTGAATCTGCGGGCCGCGGCCCCCGCCCGGCGCCGGAGGAGGTGGCGGAGTATCCGTTACAGGTGCGGCTGATTGCACGAATACCGTGCCACCATCGCCGCGGCTGCTCTGCAACACGGCCGCTACGCCTTCATCGAGGAAGAGCTTGTTCAGTTTCCAATTCAACTCGGTCTGCATGCGCTGCGCCTGCTGCTGCATTTGCGGCGACAGCGGATTAAAGCCAGGTGCTGGAACTCCGCGGCCTCCTGCGCCCTGTATCGTCTGTTGCGAAAGTTCGGCGAGTTCCTGATCGGTGTAGCGGTGCGCCAGCGGGTCGGTGCTCATCGGGATGTCTCGTGCGGGGGCAACCATGACAATCTTTCCTTTTAGGGTGCCGCGCAGCTTTGCGATCTCATCATCTGTGGAGGCGCTGATGATTTTCACTTCGGCGGTCACCGGGCCGTGCGTTCCGGGCGTCCATGCAAGGGGATAGGCGATGAGCGGATAGCTCACCGGTGAAATCACGTTCGCCGACATGCGCTCGTTCATCCAGCCCTTGCCGAAATCCCAGCGCTCGAGGTGCACGTTGGCCAAGCCCCAATTGGTCATTTGTTGCGTGGCCCAATCCGCGGCGAGCTTTGCGTTGGTCGAGCCGGTCAAACGCCCGCCATAGACGTCCGTCAAAAAACTCAAGATGTGCATCACCTGAGACGTTTGCGTACCGATCGCTTCGGCGCGAATCGAGACCATCGCGTCGTAATTCGGCGAAGTCTTACCTTGCTGCGCAGCCAGCGGCAGCACCAGCTGCGCGATGAGCGAGAGGACAGCAAGAGAACACATTTTGCGCACAGCACACCTCCATCCAAAATTGTGGAGAATCAATTTTCGCGTTGCCTTGCAGAAAAAACGCAGGCGCACCACGCGCGCATCCTGGGGCATACAGGCAACCCGACCGTTCCGTGCGGCGATAACCTACCATAGCGCGCGGCTCGGATGTCTAGTAGATTGCGCGAAAACGAATGAGCGCGAAGAAAGCTTACGATGCGGCAGTAATCGGCGCGGGAGTATTTGGCGCGTGGACGGCGCTGCAATTGCGCCGCGCGGGCTTGAGCGTCGCGCTGTGCGACGCTTATGGCCCCGCAAATTCGCGAGCCAGCTCAGGCGGTGAATCGCGGCTGATTCGTATGGGCTATGGCGCCGACGAGAATTTCACGCGCTGGTCGTGGCGGTCGCTGGGGATGTGGAAGGAATTATTTGCGTGGACGGGTAAGGCACTGTTTTGCCAGACGGGAATTTTGTGGATTTTCGGCGATGATGCCGCGGCGAATTACGCGACGGCGACGCGAGACACGCTGACGCGGGTGGGGATTCCGCACGAAACGATGGAGCGTGCGGAGCTGGAAAAGCGTTGGCCGCAAATCGATTTTGGCGAGGCGCGGTGGGGACTATTCGAGCAGCAGAGCGGAGTTCTCTTGGCGCGGCGCGCTGTGGCGGCGGTCGTGGAGGCGGCCATCGAGGACGGAGTGGAGTATTCCCAGGAGGCAGTGGAAGCTCCGCGCGGAAGTGGGCGGGTCGGTTCGGTCCAGACGAGACTTGGGCGCGAGATTCCGGCGGGGCAATTTATTTTTTGCTGCGGGCCGTGGATGGGAAAGGTGTTTCCGGAATTGCTTGGCAACCGGATTTTCGTCACGAGGCAGGAGGTGTTCTTTTTTGGGGTGCCCGCGGGTGATAGACGGTTCGCGCCTCCGGCGATGCCGGGATGGCTTTACCTTGCGGATCTATTTTACGGAATGCCGGATCTGGAAAGCCGTGGAATCAAGATCGCGCACGATAAACACGGCCCGCCCTGCGATCCGGATTCGCAAGAGCGGGTGCCGAGTCCGGAGGCAATTGCTACTGCGCGTGAATATCTCGCGAAGCGATTTCCCGCGCTCGCGAACGCGCCGCTAGTGGAGGCTCGCGTCTGTCAATATGAAAACAGCTCAAATGGCGATTTTCTCGTCGATAAGCATCCGAACTTCGAAAATGTGTGGCTGGTGGGGGGCGGGTCGGGACACGGATTCAAACACGGTCCGGCAATGGGGGAGCACGTCGCGGCGGTCGTGACAGGTTCAGCGAAGCGCGAGCCACGGTTCTCGCTCGAGACCAAGAGGGAAGTGCAAAAGAGGATAGTGTTCTAGCAAGATGGAGTCAGACAGGAGAAGGAAATGATGGCGAGAGGAAAGTCTGACCTAGCGGCGAAAGCGGATGCATTTCGCGCACTGCATGCGGGCCCTAAGCTGCTGGTGTTGCCGAACGCGTGGGACGCGGCGAGCGCGGTGCTGATACAAGCCGCCGGATTTCCGGCGATTGCGACTTCGAGCGCGGGATGCGCGAGTGCGCTTGGATTCGGCGATGGGAATCAAGTCCCTAGAAAAGAAATGCTCGCGGCGGTACGCCGAATCGCGGCTTCGGTTGAGATTCCCGTGAGCGCTGATATGGAGAGCGGGTATGGAAGCGGACCGGAGAGCGCCTCTCGGCTCGCGGAGGAGCTGATCGAGGCGGGCGCGATCGGGCTGAATCTTGAAGACGGCACCTGTGACGCAGCGAAACCGTTCAAGGATTTGTCGCAGAGCGTTGAGGAAATTCGGGCAATCCGCGAGACGAGCGACCGCGCGGGAGTTCGGCTGGTGATCAACGCGCGGACGGATACGTATTGGGAAGGACGTGGGACTGCCGACGAAAATTTCGCCCAAGCGATGCGGCGCTGCCGGGCGTATTGCGAAGCGGGCGCGGATTGCTCTTTTCTGCCAGGGCTGAAAGATTTGGCGCTGATCGAGCGATTCGTGAGCGAGGTGGGAGGGCCGCTCAACGTCTTGCCGTGGCCGGGAATGCCCGGGTTCACCGAACTCGAACGCATCGGGTTGCGAAGGCTCAGCTTCGGCGGAACGACTTCGCGATCGGCGTACGGAAACTTCCGGCGGTTGTTGCAAGAGCTGGCGAACGGCGGCGGCGTGGAAGAAATATTGAAGGGATACGGTTTAACCTATCAGGAGATGAACTCGCTGTTTGCAAAGCGGTCCGCTGCTCACTGAAAGAGGGGCGGCGGTGCGCTCATCCGATTCGCGCGGGAAAACGTACTAGAATAAGGAAGTAAGCGCATTTCTACGCAATTATCGCAATTCGGGGGCGTTATGTTGATTGGGAAAAAACCGGATATTCCATCTTTTGAGATTACCTCGCAGTCCGACTATCTCAACCGGAGAAAATTCATGCAGGGCGCGCTTGCGGTTGGCGCGGCGGCGGCCGGAGCGAAACTTATCGGGGGTATCGCGTTTCCGGACCGGCGCGTCAACGCGGACGACACGAAGCTGCAAACGGTGAAGAGCCCGCTCTCGACGACAGGGGAATCGCTCACCAGCTTCAAAGACATCACCAGTTACAACAATTTTTACGAATTCGGATTCGACAAGGATGATCCTGCGAAGAATGCGGGCGCCATGAAGATTCGCCCGTGGACTGTCCAAGTCGAAGGACTAGTCAAACAGAAGAAGACCATCGATATCGATTCGATCCTCAAGTTGCGCCCGTTGGAAGAGCGCGTTTACCGGCACCGCTGTGTGGAAGCGTGGAGCATGGTGATCCCGTGGGTGGGTTACTCGCTATCGGAATTCATCAAGCAGTGCGATCCGCTGGGGAACGCTAAGTACGTGCAGTTCACAACGGTGGAGCAAGCGTCGGTGATGCCCGGCCTGCGCGACCAATCGTACACGTGGCCGTACACGGAGGGGCTTCGGATGGACGAGGCGATGCATCCGCTGACGCTTTTGTGCGTGGGACTGTATGGTCAGGTGCTGCCGAATCAGGACGGAGCACCGGTTCGCGTGGTAATTCCTTGGAAATACGGATTCAAATCGGCGAAATCGATCGTGAAAATTAAATTCGTCGATAAAGAGCCGCACACGCTCTGGAACGACGCGGCTTCTAACGAATATGGATTTTATTCCAACGTGAACCCGAATCGTCCTCACCCCCGCTGGAGCCAAAAAACGGAGCGGCGCATAGGAGAACCGTTTTACAAACAGAACCGGCCCACGCTCATGTTCAATGGATATGGCGACCAGGTGGCCAGCCTCTACAACGGCATGGACTTGATGAAGGAATTCTGAAGCGCCCGCGGGCGAATCAGAATTCCGGCGCACCGAGAGCCGGCCGCTCATCCAAGACGAGACGCGGCGCGTAATACAGACTGAGACCCGCAGAGATTTCGCAATGCCGAACAAAGCCATAGTTTCGCTAAAGATCGCAGCGTTCGTCGCCTGCCTCGTGCCGTTCGCTCTGCTCGTGTACGGCGGGTTCACGAACAATCTAGGCCCCGATCCGATCGCCACGCTGACCCACACGACCGGAGATTGGACGATTCGATTTTT
>DASTCZ010000311.1:0-2573 GCA_035710585.1 Candidatus Acidiferrales bacterium
ATTTGGGCGGAGTCGCGATCATCGCTTGCGCTTGAGGACGTCCGGATCGCCAAAAACATCCGCCGGATGCGATGCAAGATAAGCGCGAATCTGTTCCGTCGGAGAAATAATAACGACGTCGCCGCCCTCATTTTTCGTGGACCGGAATTGAATCGTGAAGCCGTCCTTCTTGGAAGCTTTGTCAAAAGCGTCGCCATCGACGAAGGCAACGCTGAGCTCATCGCCGGCGAGTTTATATTTTGCGATTTGGTGGAGCGCGACCGCGCCCATTGGAAGATCGACGCTGTCGTTGCCGTGAGTGTAGTTCGAAAGCAGGAGGTCGGCGAAAGAATTGTCGCCGAGCTTGATCAAGTGCATTTCGTAGGTGGCTTCGGCGCCGCCCTTGGCGTCGCGCAGGATCGCTTCGTACCCGTCTTTTGATTTTTCGATGCGGATGGAATCGAGAGCATCGGATTTGTCGCTGGTCCAGGCGCCCACGAGCCCCGGTTCGTCGGCTGCGTCGGATTTCGTGTAGAGAGGGGCGACCGAACTCGCACAACCGGCGAGGAAAAGCGACAAAGCCAACGGGGCGACCATGGAAATTCGCATGCGCATCCTCAAACGGGCAGAACGGCGGTAGCCGGATGCTATCACGGCGCTTTGAAATTAGAATTGAAATCTCGCGCGGCCCGGCAACTTGCCGCGGGTAAGTGCGGGTGCGATAATCGCGAGCGGATAGTATTTTTCGCGCGAATCGCGGCGAGAAATTCGGATTGAAGCGGGGGACGAAGAGAAATGCCTTTTCGCGATGAATGGATAGAAAAGCGCGTTGCCGCGGCCGGAACGAACGGCGACCGCAATGTGTCGCAGATGCACTTTGCGCGGCGGGGCGTGGTCACGGAGGAGATGGCCTACGTCGCGAAGCGCGAAAAGCTGGAACCGGAAACCGTCCGCGAAGAAATTGCCCGGGGGCGAGCGATCATTCCCGCCAACATCCACCACCGGTCGCTCGAGCCAATGGGAATCGGCGTCGCGTTCAAATGCAAGATCAACGCGAACATTGGCAATTCTGCAGTGACGAGCGAGATCGATTCGGAACTTGAGAAATTGCATCGCGCCGTGCACTACGGCTCAGACACGGTGATGGACCTCAGCACCGGTGGAGATATCCCGCGGATTCGTAAGGCGATTATCGAAGCGTCGCCAGTGCCGGTTGGGACAGTTCCCATTTACGAAGCGATCTCGCGGGTAAAACGCGCCGAAGACTTAACCGCAGAGCTGATGCTCGAAGTGATCGAGGAGCAGGCGGAGCAGGGCGTGGACTATATGACGATCCACGCCGGAGTGATGAGCGAATTCGTGCCGATGGTGCGAAAGCGAATCACGGGTATCGTGAGCCGGGGCGGCGCGTTGATGGCGCAGTGGATGAACTTCCACAAGAAAGAAAATTTTCTGCACGAACGGTTCTCGGATATTTGCAAGATATTTAAGAAACACGACGTGAGTTTTTCGCTGGGCGATGGACTGCGTCCCGGCTGCCTCGCGGACGCGAGCGACGATGCGCAGTTTGCAGAATTGAAAGTGCTCGGCGAGCTGACCAAGCAAGCGTGGGAACACGACGTGCAAGTGATGATCGAAGGGCCCGGGCACATTCCGATGGACCAGATCGAGCTACAGGTTAAAAAAGAAGTCGAGCTGTGCCATGAGGCGCCGTTTTACACACTCGGGCCGCTGGTGACGGATATCGCGCCAGGATACGACCACATCACGAGCGCGATCGGCGCAGCGATGATCGGAATGTACGGCGCAGCGATGCTGTGCTACGTCACGCCGAAGGAACATCTCGGCTTGCCGAACGCGGAAGACGTGAAGCAGGGAGTGATCGCGTACAAGATTGCGGCGCACGCCGCAGACGTGGCGCGGAAGCGCCCGGGCGCGCGAGATCGCGATGATGCACTTTCCTACGCGCGATTTCTTTTTGACTGGAACAAGCAGTTCGAGCTTTCACTCGACCCGCCGACGGCACGCGCGATGCACGACGAGTCGCTGCCGGACGACTTCTACAAGGAAGCGAAATTCTGTTCGATGTGCGGGCCGAAGTTCTGCTCGATGAATATCACGCAGGTGGCGGAAGGCCACGCGGGGCAGAATCAGGCCGAGCGGCAGGAAAAATTCGTTCAACTGCTCGCAAAAGTTCAGGCGCAATAAGCAGGTTCGTCGATCCTCTCGGCCCGGCCGAACATCAAATTCGGCGACCGCGCTCTGCGACTTGATTTGTTTCCGAAGCTCGATACAAATTCCAGGAGAGGAGATCAGGATATGGGTGGCATCAACCAAGGATTGCTTGGCGAGTTTGAACACGAAATGGTCGGGACGAGGAAGACGCTGGAGCGCGTACCGGAAGACAAGTTTGACTGGGCGCCGCACGAAAAGTCGATGAAGCTCGGGCGGCTGGCGAAGCACCTGGCGGAATTGCCCGGCTGGACGAAGGAGACGATGACGCGCGACGAGCTGGACATCGCGCCCGGCGGGCAAGTGATGCAAACCGTTCCGCCGAAAAATCGTAAAGAGATTCTCGAACTTTTCGACAAGAA
>DASTCZ010000312.1:0-2499 GCA_035710585.1 Candidatus Acidiferrales bacterium
GCGGCGATGGCGTCTGCGGATTCGTAGGCTTGCTGCGCGCCGTAGAGAGCCCACTTCACGCCCCAATCAGGAGCGAGGCGCAGCGCGCGGACGATCTGCACGGTGGTCTCGGCGGGAACGAAAACGATTTCGCCATCGCGAATGGCTTCGCTGACGACGGCGTCGGTGTGATCGTAGCGCGGGCGCTCGAGGCCATTGGGATGCGCGGCGTAAATTTTTTCGGCGTCGGCGTACCAGTGCGCGTCGAGAAAAACCTGGTGGACGTAAGCGAGCTCGCCCATCAGCGCGCCGGGGAAGCCTTGATACTGTCCGCGGCCGCCGGCGAAATTTACGGGGAGCGCGGCGCCGGGCTTGACGACCAGGTCGGAGGCGCGTTCGCCGCCGGCGAGATCCACGACGGCACCCTGGCCGGGAAAAATTCCGTTGCGCGGAAGGACGAGCGCAGTGGTGATGCCTGCGTTGCGCCAGGATTCGATGCGGCGATCGTCGGCGTGAAGCTCGTCGGCGGCATCGGTCCAGGGAGTGGTTGCGGGGCGATCTTCGGGGCCGTGAGAATTCGGAACGTTCGCAGCCGCGGCGCCGCGGCCTCCTCCTCCGCCACCTCCTCCGCGTCCGCCGGCAGCCGCTGCGGGAGCGGGCGCTTCGAGGCCGACGTCGGTGCCCGCATCGATCAAGCCGGGATAGACGGTGAGGCCTGCGCCATCGATGATTTCCGCCTCGGGCGGAATGGTGACGTTCGCGCCGACGGCTTGAATCAGGCCGCGCGCGATGACGACGGTGCCGTTATCAATCGGCGCGCCGGAAACGGGCACGATGCGTGCGCCGCGAATAGCGAAGAAGCGCGGCTCATCGGCTTGCGCGCGGCGCGTGGGGATGAGGCTCCAGGCGGCGAGGGCGCTTGCGGCAATGAGAAGCGCGGAGAAAACTTTAGAGCTGCGAAGACGCATCGGTAGCTCCTTCAGAAAAATTGCGATGGGGCACACCACAGCCGAGATGAAACCAAACAGACGCGCGATGCTAGTGCGGGGTTTCCACAGAGTCAAGGCGGCCAGAAGCGTTGGCAGTTTGCAGTGGGCGGTTGGGGGATCCGGAAACACTGAGCAACGAATGCAGCGCGACGATCTGTCTATTTGAATAGAGCGCTCTCAGACGGGGGATAGGTACCGGCAACACGCTCGGACTTTGCGAGATACCACGACCACACCCCCAGGAACACCATTTTGCGGGCAAACTGAACGGCCAAACTCGCACTCAAATTGTCTGGGTCCCAAATCTTGAGATTCGAGACCATGGCGAAGGCGAGCAGCTCCGCGAATGCCTCAAAAAAGAGAATCGTTAGTACCAATTTCGTCGTCCTGACCGCGGTTCGCTTCAAATGAATCAGACAAATCGCCGCGTAAATTTCCAGGAACGTTACTGCGACTGCCACCGCAGAATTAGCGACGACTACTTCCCTCAAAGGGTGCTTGTAAGTGAGAGGATTCTGGCCTTGAAGCCAGGTCTGCGAGACGTTTTTGAGCGTTTGAAACGGAGAGAACAGACCCAGGGCGAGGGCCAAGAACAGCAACCAACCGCCAACTGACTTGTATTCCGGCTGCCAGGTAGTTGTCTGATCCAGTCTGAGCTCGCTCATCTTTTGTTCTGGGGCAGCCTGGAAATTGATGGCCGCGATAGGTCGAAAGGTGCGAGCCATATTATTGGGTCTCTGGGATTTTCTTCCTGTGCGAAATTTTAGTTTCTCAGGGGTTTGCCGGTTTTTAGGGTGAAGGCGATGCGTTCCTGGGTTTTGCGTTCGCCGCAGAGGCTGACGAAGGCTTCGCGTTCGAGATCGAGAACGTATTGCTCGGTGACGAATTGCGGCGCGGTGAGATTGCCGCCGGCGAGGATGTGGGCCAGTTTGCGCGCGACGTGGGCGTCATATTCGCTGATGTAGGCGCCGCGAAGCATCATGTGGATGGCGAGCTTGGCGGCGGCGAGAAAGTTTTCTCCGAGGACGCGAATTTGCGTTTGCTGCGCGCCTTCGGAAGCAGAAGGAGCGGCGGCGCGCCAGCCGGATTTGACGAGAGCGAGCGCGGTTTGCTTCGCGTCTGCAACGAGGCGATCGCGATTCATGGAGATTAGGTCGGACGGACGCAGATAGCCGAGCGAGCGCGATTCTTCGGCGCTGGTGCCAACTTTCGCCATGGCGATATTTTCGAAGACGGGCTTCATGGCGTGATAGAGATCGAGATCATCACCGCCGGAGGAATGTTCCGCAGCGCGAATCAGCATTTCCTTTGAGCCGCCGCCTGCGGGGATGAGGCCGACGCCAACCTCGACGAGGCCGATGTAGGCTTCCGCAGCGGCGTGAATGCGCGAGCCGTGGAGACACATTTCGCAGCCGCCGCCGATGGCTAGCCCTTGCGGCGCGACGACGACGGGGCCGGGCGCGTATTTGAGCGCCATGTTGACTCCCTGAAATTGGCGGACGGCGAGATGGATGTCGTCCCATTCCTCTTC
>DASTCZ010000313.1:0-3951 GCA_035710585.1 Candidatus Acidiferrales bacterium
TCTCGGAACGATGGTCGCCATCGTCATGGGCATCGGCGCGGTCTTCGGCGCGCTCAACACCATGTATTCAGCCGTGTCCGAGCGCGGCCGCGAAATTGCCACCATGCGCGCGCTCGGCTTCGGCCGCGGCAGCGTGATCGCCTCCTTCACCATCGAGGCGCTTCTCATCGCCGCGATCGGCGGCGCCATCGGCTGCGTCGCCGTACTTCCCGTCAACGGCCTCACCACCGGCACGCTCAATTTTCAGACGTTCTCCCACATGTCCTTCGCGTTCCGCATCACGCCCGCGTTACTCGGTGCTGGCATCGCCTTCGCGCTCTTCATGGGACTGGTCGGCGGCACTCCTCCAGCCATCCGCGCCGCCCGCCGCCCCGTCTCGTCCGCTCTCCGAGAACTCTAACTGCGTGGCGCGATCGGGTCGGGTGC
The DNA here is from genome assembly GCA_035710585.1 of Candidatus Acidiferrales bacterium. Taxonomy (GTDB): domain Bacteria; phylum Acidobacteriota; class Terriglobia; order Acidiferrales; family UBA7541; genus DASTCZ01. Next base: position 427 of record DASTCZ010000313.1, read on the forward strand.
CCCACCCTCCGTTTTCGAGGGTGGGCTCGATCACGCTCCGAAGCAAATAACTTGAACCGTCCGGAGGACACGCCACGGCCGCGTTTCGAACTGTCTTTCCCTGAAATTTCAAATCTCAAATTTGGAATTGCATTTGATGTTTCGATTGCTAGCCCGGCCTACGGCTCACACGCGTTTGTACACCCCTCGTCCCCTACGCCCCAATCGCGATATGCCCCACCGGATTTCGCCACGCGTGCAATCCCGCCCCCTGAAGCACCGCTACCGCCCGCTCGCCGAACTCCCCCTCAATCTCGCGCACCATCTCCAGATAGACCGGAAACGCCCGCGCAGGATCGATGACGTCGGCAGGTTCAACCAGATTCCCATCCGCATCCCGCACCGCAAGCCTGTGCTTCGCCAGCAGAGCGTCCATCCGCGCATCGTGGTCGCTCAGAAACTCACGGTCGGATCTCAGAATCCCCAATATCTCCGCAAGCCGCCAAGTCTCGCGCTCATCGTCGTGCAACGCAAACCAGGCAGAGTAGCGGAGCGTCTCCAGCCCAAACGCAAATTCCTTCTCCACTAACCGGTCTCCCTCCTTGCGGTACACCGAATAGTGAGCGTTCAACGACTCCGCGTCGTCCCGCCCGCAAATGAAGAGTCCCCCGGGCCGCAGCGTCTGCGTAACCCACTCCTCGGCCTTTCGTCGAAACTCCGCGTTGAAATAAATCAGCACGTTGAAACTGCGCACGATCCCCGCCTCCGGCAGGCCGCTCGATCCAAATCCGCCCTCAACAAATCTCAGGTTCGCGCGCTCGTAAGCGCGAAGCGGATTCCGCACCAACCGCTTACCTTCATGTTCCGCGGTCGCAAGTTTTGCGTCGTCCGCCGGAAGGCGCGGCAACAGTTGCGCGAACGCCTCCGAAAAATGCCGCACCGTAGCTGCCCTGTCCGAATACAGCCTCAGATATTCCTCCGGCCGGATCGGCTGGAAGTACCGCACCTTCCCGCTCTCCTCCATGCACGCGTAGTTCTCGCGCTCGTCGTACAGCAGATATCGTCCGAACATCGGATCCGCCCCAACGACGTTCCATTCCGGAAACGATTCCGTTGCGTCAATGGAAGTCTGCGGAGGAAACCCACATCCCACGTCCAACATCACCGTCCCCGGCTCGAAATTCGTCCATGGATTCGCCCGCAAATACGCGTCTATCTTTTTATGCCGCCCCGGCACCGTGAAGGGCGCCACCATTCCACCCCACGCGCCCGGCAAGATTCCCGGCGCAACCACGGTGTAAAAGCGCGCCGCGAACGGCGCAAAATCTCGCGCATGAAATTTCGACCGCGCCATCAGCCGGAATGCACGCTCCACGAAGTCGCGCACTTCCGGCCGCTGTCCTTCCGCGTTTCTGAGCACCTGAAGCGTCGATTCCGCCGGGCGTCCGCCCAGGTAGCGGTCGCATAATTCGTCTACGGTCTTCCACTGCTTCGTCGCCGCCGTTCGGGACTGACGTGATCCTTCCATCCCACCTCCCGCGTCTTCCGCCACTTTCTAACTGTAGCCCGCCCCGTATCGTAGGGGCGGGGTCTCTGCCTTGGCCTTAGTTGTTCCTCAAATCAGTGTTCATCAGTCCCGCTTCGCGGGATCAGTGCCTGCCTGTCGGCAGGCAGGGTTCCCTGTCTTTTGACCCTCATTTGAAATCTCAAATTTCAAATTTGAAATCGCTGTTGGTTTTTTCCGACTCGCGAGTAGCACTCGCCACTAGCTACTTCCCCTCAATGCGGCTTGAACGTCTTCCCCGTCTCGATCAGCGTCTTCAACCGCGAAAGTATCCGCGGCCATCCATCCGCGCACGCAGCGTAAGTCGTGTCGTCCTCCGCCCACTCGTCATGCGTCACCGTTACTTTCGTTGCTTCCGTCTCTGGCGCCAGCTCGATCGTCACCCGCGACTCTTTCATGTTCTGCCCCATCGCAAAGGTGTACTGAAAAATCCTCGGCGGCTCGCACTTCAGCACTGTTCCGTGTACATATGCCATCTGCTTCCCGTCCGGCCCCGGCCCCACCCACGCGATCGACCCTCCGGGCTTCAAGTCCGCCTGAAAATCCGCTCCCCCGAAAATGATCCCGTTCGACTCCCGCGACACAAATCCGTCCCACACCTTCTCCGGACTCGCCGCTATGTAGATCACAAATTCCATCGGAGCCTGTTGCGCCACGTTTTCTCCGCTCCCGCGCCGGCATCATCAGGCGCAATCCGCCTTCCGGGCGCGCGAAAACATATCACCACTTTGCCGCTTTCTGCAGATCCTGACCTCTGAGGCGATTTCTCCTTGCTTCCTTGCCTCCCTGCCTCCTCGCCTCATTGCTTCTGCCTCTGGCTTCTCTCCTCCCATACGTCCCAGTCAGCCCCAAAATAATTCATAATATTCCTTGACACGTATATACGTCTCACCGTATATATAGCGCCATGGAATCCGCCTTCGAAATCGTTGCCGAGCCCAACCGCCGCGCCATCCTCAGCCTGCTGGCCTCTTCCGAGCGCTCCGTGGGCGAAATCGAGCGGCGGCTCCGCATGACGCAGCCCTCCGTCTCCAAGCACCTGCGCGTGCTGCGCGAAGCCGGTTTCGTGGAATCCGCTGTAGATGCGCAGCGCCGCCTGTACCGCCTCAAGCCGGAGCGCCTCGAAGAACTCGACGCCTGGCTCTCTCAATTTCGCCGCTTCTGGTCCGAGCAGGTCGATGCACTCGAACGCCACCTCGACCGCATGGATCGGCGGACGCAATCAAAAGAAAAAACAAGGAGAAAAAAATGACCGATCGCGAAAAGTACGAACCAGGTCCGGCCGCCGGGGCGCGGGTTCAAAAAGAAGGAGATAAGTGGACGCTCGTTCTCACCCGGGAATTGCATCACTCGCCTGAAAAAGTCTGGCAAGCGCTCACCGATCCCGCCGAGCTGCGCGAATGGGCGCCCTTCGATGCCGACGGCAGCTTGGGCAAGGCTGGAGCCACTGTGAAGCTCACCACCGTGGGCGCGCCCGCGCCGCACATCACCGAAACCACCGTGAAGCGAGCCAACGCTCCAAAGGTGCTGGAGTACGTCTGGGGCGGCAACGATATTCGCTGGGAACTCGAGCCGCTCAGCGGCGGCACTCGCCTCACCCTTTGGCACAATATCGATCGGCGCTTTATCTCCATGGGCGCTGCAGGCTGGCACCTGTGCCTCGATGTTCTCGATCACCTGCTCGGTGGCTCGCCTATCGGCCGCACCGTTGGCCCCGATGCCATGAAGATCGGTGGCTTCCAGAGACTAAACGCTGAATACGCAAAGCAGTTCGGCGTCGAGGCTGCGAGCTGGCCGCCCAAAGCCGCTCAAAAGCCGTGACCAAGGAAGTGAAGACAAGGCATCAGCCACGCTCAAGGAGGCGTCCATGAAAATCCCCTCGCAACGTACGATTTTTCGCTGGATTCACATCATCGTTGGCATCCCGGTCTTCGGCTACATCTACAGTCCGTTCGATAAACTTCCGGACTATGCTCCGCCAA
>DASTCZ010000314.1:0-12862 GCA_035710585.1 Candidatus Acidiferrales bacterium
TTCGATCAATGGCGAAGGCGTCGAAATTTCGGCGCAGAGTCCCGAATACGGTGAAGCCACCGAGACGATCGAAAAAGAATACAAAGGCGATCCGCTCACCATCGGATTCAACGCGCAGTACATGCTCGACTTTCTCGCCTCGGCTGCCGATGGCCCCATGCGCCTCGAGCTGAAAGACGAGCAGTCCGCCGGCCAGGTGCGCCCCATCGGCGACGAGGCGTACCGCTACCGCTACGTCATTATGCCGATGCGAATTTGATCCGCGTCTGAGTTTATTACTCTACAATTAATTGAAACTGCGGTATGTTTTTGCAAACACCAAGCGCAACTTTCAGCACACCCACACCGCGCACACGAAGCCTTGCAAACCACTGAAAACAATATAGATATATAGAGCACATCGCGGCGCTGCTCCTTGCAAAATCCAGGTCTTCGTCGTATACTTTCTTTGTTGTCGGACGTCCTTTAAGTTCCTCCAGTTCGGCACGTCGGCCAGGTGAAATCGGTCCACGAATCCTGCTTGCGGCGGCGAAATCCGCTGCGGCCGGTGAACTTCCCCGCGCCAGAGGAAGGGATCGCATAGCCTGGAGGGAATCAGTCTCCGCCACGTCTCGCAGCGCGCGACGGGATGGAGCAAACAACGCTACGCGTCTTTCCCCCCGAATTTTCGGGAGGCAATTGAACCGGAAAGACCACAGCGTAAGGTGACGGTCGGCTCTTTGCCCGCCACGGCGGGAGCCCTGCCCCTCACGAGTCTCGGGAGATTACATGGCTGAAAAAGACGAAGCCCCTGCCAAGGGTGCGGGTCATCGCTACGACGCTACTTCCATCAAGGTCCTTGGCGGCCTCGAAGCCGTCCGCCTGCGTCCCGCGATGTACATCGGGTCCACGGGTGAAATGGGCCTGCACCATCTCGTTTGGGAAGTGGTCGATAACTCCGTTGACGAAGCGATGGCGGGTTATTGCGACGAGATCAACGTTATCGTGCATGAAGACAACAGCGTGACCGTCATCGACAATGGCCGCGGCATTCCCGTCGACATGCACGCCACGGAAAAACGCCCTGCCGCCGAAGTCGTGCTCACGGTTCTTCACGCCGGCGGCAAGTTTGACTCCGAAACCTACAAAGTCTCCGGCGGATTGCACGGCGTCGGCGTTTCCGTCGTCAATGCGCTTGCCGATTGGCTCGAACTCGAAATCAGCCGCGATGGCGCCGTGTGGGAGCAGTCCTACAAGCGCGGCAAACCCGTCAGCAAGCTGAAGCAGACCGGCAAGACGCGCAAGACCGGAACGAAAGTCACCTTCCACCCGGACCCGGAAATCTTCACCACCACCGTCTATAGCTACGACATTCTCGCGCAGCGCCTTCGCGAACTCGCCTTCCTCAACAAAGGCCTGAAAATCACCCTCACCGACGAGCGCAGCGATAAGTCCACCGAATTCCGCTTCACCGGAGGCATCGCCGAATTCGTAAAGCACCTGAATAAAGGCAAGCAGGTCCTCCACGATTCGCCCATCTATATGGAAGGCAAGCGCGATCAGGTGGACATGGAAATCGCGCTGCAATACAACGACGGCTACGCCGAGAATATTTTTGCGTTTGCGAACACCATCAACACCGTCGATGGCGGCACGCACCTTTCCGGTTTCCGCTCCGCCCTCACCCGCACCATCAATTATTTCGCCAGCCAGACCGGCATGCTCAAGGAGCAGAAGGAAGAAGTCTCCATCACCGGTGACGACGTCCGCGAAGGCTTGGTCGCCGTCGTCTCCGTCAAGCTTCCGCAGCCGCAATTCGAAGGGCAGACCAAGGGCAAACTCAATAGCGATATCAAGGGTCAGGTCGAGCAGCTCGTCAACGAGCGCCTCGGCGAATACTTCGATAAACACACCACCGTCGCGCGCCGCATCATCGGCAAATGCATCGACGCCGCCCGTGCGCGCGAAGCCGCGCGCAAAGCCCGCGAACTCACGCGCCGCAAATCAGCACTCGATTCCAGCGGACTGCCGGGGAAACTCGCCGATTGCCAGGAGCGCGACCCCGCCCGCTGCGAAATTTTCATCGTCGAGGGCGAATCCGCAGGCGGCTCGGCGAAGCAGGGCCGCGACCGCAAATATCAGGCCATCCTGCCGCTCAAGGGCAAAATCCTCAATGTCGAAAAAGCCCGCTACGACAAAATGCTCGGGCACGAGGAAATTCGCACCATCATCACCGCGCTCGGTACGGGCATCGGCAAGGACGACTTCGATCCCGCCAAGCTTCGCTACCACAAAATCATTCTGATGACCGACGCCGACGTCGATGGCAGCCACATCCGCACGCTGCTGCTCACATTTTTCTTCCGCCACATGACGGCCCTGATCGAGCGCGGGCACGTCTACATCGCGCAGCCGCCGCTGTACCGCATACGCCGCGGGAAAATGGACCGCTACATCCGCGACGACCGCGAATTCACCGGCGAAATGATGCGCCGCGCCACCGAAGAGCACAAAGTGAAGCCCAAGGAAGGCGGCGCGCTCGAGGGTGAAAAGCTCACATCGTTTCTCGTCAACGTGCAGGAATACGATCAGGTAGTCACAAAACTCGATCGGCGTCTCCGCGCACCTGGCCTCGCGGCGCTGCTCGCCGAAAGTGACTTGGACAAGAAAACAGACTTCGAGGAAAAAAAGAAACTCGAGAAATTTTTGAAGTCCGTCGAAAAGTCCAAGATGGAGCTCGAAGGCAAAATCAGCTACGACGAAGAGCACAGCCTCTACGAACTCGCGCTCTCCGGCGGCGCGAAAGACCGGCCGGTCAGCGCGAAAATCAATTCCGCTCTCGCGTCCACGCCCGAGTTCAAAAAGCTTCGATCGCTCTACGGCCAGATCGAGCCGATGAATCGTCCGCCGTTCAACGTCTCGCGCAATGGCGACAAGATCAACAAGGAAAGCGCCGTGGACGTGCTGAACTACGTGATGGACGACGCCAAGAAAGAATTCACCATCACGCGATTCAAGGGCTTGGGCGAAATGAATCCGGAGCAGCTCTGGGGCACCACGATGAACGCAGAAACCCGCACGCTCTTGCAGGTCAAGCTCGAAGATCTCGTCACCGCCGAGGAAATTTTCACCACGCTGATGGGTGAAGACGTCGCGAGCCGCCGTAAATTCATCGAGGAAAACGCCCTCGACGTGGTCAACCTGGATATTTAGTGCAGTGCTAGTCTTCCGGAATTTGGACTTCCAGTTCGCGGTGTTAGCGGGGGACATGAACTTGGGTTCGTTGTTCGAGAAAAAGTTCTGGATTGAGACGGATTCGAGAGAGGTAACGATTTGTGGGTCGCGGCTTTAGCCGCGACTTAAGCAATGCAAAGGAATGGGGCTTTAGCCCCTGAGGGCCGATGGGCAGGATCTCGAGAAACGTTCGCCAAGCGGGGGCTTATTTCGTCACGACTGACACCTATCAGCGCCGCGCTCTCTTTTCTAAACCCGCTTGGGCCGAACTTCTCTGCGCTCACATCGTTGAATGCCGGGATAGGGGTTTTTACTCACTTCACGCCTTTGTCGTCATGCCGGACCATCTACATATTTTGTTGACCCCCGGCAATAAAGTGACTATCGAGAAAGCGATCCAGATGATCAAAGGCGGTTCAGCGTTCAAAATACGCCGACAGTTTGAAACAGCGCTCCAAATCTGGCATGCGGGATTTCACGATCATTGGATTCGCAACGACAACGAGTATGGGATTCGATCGCAATATAGACGGACGAATCCGGTCGAGGCTCGTTTATGCGAAAGCCCCGAACAGTACCCATGGTCTTCATTCAGCGGCAAATTTCTTGTTGATCGTAGCCGACATGCTTCAGCAATTCAGGGGCTAAAGCCCCCGCTGGCGGTCTTGACTGAAGTCGCGGCTAAAGCCGCGACCCACAAAGCAATCAATTCATGAGCAGCTCGGTATAAGAAGGGAACCAATGGCGGACGAACAAACACCCACAACCCCACCTCCCGCGACGCTTCTGCCCATCGATATCGAAGCGGAAATGAAGCGCTCCTACCTCGATTACGCCATGAGCGTAATCGTGGCCCGCGCTATCCCCGATGTGCGCGACGGCCTCAAGCCCGTCCAGCGCCGCATCCTGATCGCCATGAACGATCTCGGCCTCAGCGCCGGCCGCGGCTTCCGCAAATGCGCCAAAATCTGCGGTGACACGTCAGGGAATTACCACCCGCACGGTGAAGCGATCATCTACCCCACGCTCGTGCGTCTTGCGCAGGATTTCAACATGCGCTACCCGCTCGTCGATGGCCAGGGGAATTTCGGCTCCGTCGATGGCGATCCTCCCGCGGCCATGCGTTACACCGAGGCGCGCCTCACGCGCATCGCCGACGAAATGCTCGCCGATCTCGAAAAAGAGACCGTCGATTTCGTCCCCAATTTCGACCAGACACGCGAAGAGCCCACCGTCCTTCCCGCGCAGGCGCCAAATCTTCTTGTGAATGGCGCCTCGGGCATCGCCGTCGGCATGGCCACGAACATTCCGCCGCACAATTTGCGCGAAGTAATTGAAGCTGCTGTCCTGCTGGTCGAAAAGCCGGATTCCACGCTGAAAGATGTGATGAAAGTTTTGCCCGGCCCCGATTTCCCTACCGGCGGATACATCGCCGGCCGCGACGGAATTCTGCAGGCCTACAAAACCGGTCGCGGCACGTTCACCATGCGCGCGAAAGCCGCCGTCGAGCAGGTTTCGAAAGACCGCGAAAACATCGTCATCACCGAGATCCCGTTCCAGGTCAACAAAGCCAAGCTCATCGAGCGCATTGCCGAACTCGTCCAGACCAAAAAAATCGAAGGCATCTCCGACGTGCGCGACGAATCCGACCGCGAAGGCATGCGCATCGTCGTCGAAATCAAGCGCGGCGAGGAAAGCCAGCTCATCCTCAACAATCTTTTCAAATTCACGCAGATGCAGGAATCCTTCGGCTGCATTCTGCTCTCCATCGTCGGCGGCCAGCCGCGCGAACTTCCGCTGCTCGACATGCTCCGCTTCTTTATCGAGCACCGCGTCGAAGTCGTCCGCCGCCGCACACAATTCGAACTTCGCAAAGCCGAAGAGCGCGAGCACATCCTGCTCGGTTTCAAGAAAGCCCTCGAGCACCTCGACGACATCATCAAGCTCATCCGCAAATCGAAATCGCCCGCCGAAGCAAAGGCCGGCTTGATCGAAACGTGGAAGTTCTCCGATCGCCAGGCGCAGGCTATCCTCGATCTCCAGCTCCACCGCCTCACGCAGATGGAGCGCGAAAAGATCCTGCAGGAACTGAAGGAAATCCAGGAGCGCATCGCCGAACTTCGCTCGATTCTCGCCAGCGATAAGAAACTCCGCGGCGTCATCGTCACCGAACTTCGCGCCATACAAAAGAATTTCGGCGACGATCGCCGCACGCAGATTGTCGACAAGGTCGAAGAGATCAAGCTCGAAGACTTGATCGCCGACACCGACATGGCCATCACCGTCAGTCATGCCGGCTACATCAAGCGCACGCCCGTCGACGTCTATCGCCACCAGTCGCGCGGCGGAAAGGGACGAATCGGCGCGCGCACCCGCGAGGAAGATTTCGTCGAGCATTTCTTCATCGCGTCCGCGCACAGCTACATTTTGCTTTTCACTTCAAAGGGACGCGTTTACTGGCTCAAGGTCTACGAAATTCCCGAAGCCGCTGCGGCTACCCGCGGCCGCGCCATCAACGCGCTGGTGAAATTCCAGGATGGCGAAACGCTGAAAGCCGTAATCGAAGCGCGCAATCTCGAAGAGGAAGGCAAATACCTTTTCATGGCCACCAGCGACGGCACCGTGAAGAAAACGCCGCTCGCCGATTTCTCCAACCCGCGCAGCTCTGGCATCATCGCCATCAACCTTGAAAAGGATGACGAACTCATCGGCGTGAAAATGACCGACGGCAAGCAGATGATCTTCCTGGCCTCGCATCTCGGCCAGGCGATCCTCTTCCGCGAATCGGAAGTCCGTCCCATGGGCCGCCAGGCCGGCGGAGTCATCGGCATGGACCTGGCAAAAGACGACTACGTCGTCAGCATGGACGCCGTGCAGCCCGATTTCGAAATCATCGCCAAGGAACACAAGACCACTTCGCAGAATCTCGATGAGCTCGAAAACGACGTCATCAAGGATTCGCTCACGTCGCTCATGCTCACCGTTTCCGAGAAAGGTTTTGGGAAGCGCACTCCGCTCGCCGAATACCGCATCACCTCGCGCGGCGGAAAAGGCGTGATCAATCTCAAGACCACGGACCGGAACGGCGCTGTCGTCGCCGCGCTGCAAGTCACCGAGGAATCCGACGTGATGATCATCGCCGGACAGGGCAAGGTGATTCGCGTCCACTCAAACGAAATCCGCGAAGCAGGCCGCTCCACGCAGGGCGTCCGCCTGCTCCGCCTCGACGAAGGCGACCAAATCGCCGCCGCCGCCGCGCTGATCGAGGAAGAAGACGCCGCCGTGAAAGAACCGCCGAAGAGCTGATTCGCTGCTTGAAAAGGAATTCGTGAGGGGGCGGCTTCGGCCGCGCCTCCAGCTGAAATTCAATTGGGCGGCTTTATTCTCCCCCGCCCACGGCTGGTGGCTGGTAATACCCAGGCCGCGATTGTACGTGTAATCCTCCGCGCGCCACCTGAATCTTGATCTCGTGATACCCCGCCGGAGCCACGCCCGTCGGCTGATAGCTCAGCGTGTATTGCGCGTGCAGCTCGCCGCCGATGCGATCGAGCGCCTCTTCGATTCCGCTATCTTTCTTCGTCGCGATGTGATCGCCGCCCGTCGCGGTCGCCGCCACGGCCAGCGCATTCGCCTTCACCGTCTGCGCGCCGTGCGTCACCGCCCATACCGCAACCGCCATTAAATCGCCGCCCTCGGTCCGCTGCGCTTCGCTAGTGGGAGTCTGCGGCGTGCCCGGCATCGGCGGATCGCCGTACACTCCCGGTGGCGTCGGCGAAGGCGTATTCGGCTTGTTTGAAGTCGGCTGGCGCAGTTGTGCGGCCGTGGTCGAAAGCCCCACGGAGAAAATCGTCACGTTCGCCAGTTGCGCGTCGCGTAGCACGTCACCCAGCTTCGCGTCGCTGCCTCGGTCGCTGGCTTCCGTAATCGCCAGGATCACGCGCCGCCGCTCTACCGGCTGATCGCGCAGCATGTTCACTGCCGTCGCCATCGAATCGTAGAGCCGCGCGCCCGAATCGCCTGGCGGTAGCTTACCCACGGCCTTCTCGATGGTGTCCGCATCTCCCGAAAATTGCGACGCCACGACGATCTGGCTGTCGAAGCCGATCACGGCTCCGATTCCATTTGCGCCCAGCACCGACTGTGTGAACACAATGCCCGCCTTCGTTATGGCCGGCAAAATCGGCGCAATCCTCGAACTCGTCTCTACGACAAGCACAGCCGACACCGGATCGCCGCCCACGTCGAAGTGGTCCACCTTCTGCTCGACTCCGTTGTCGAAAACTTTGAAATCGCCCTGCAGCAGATCCACCACCAGCTCGCCTTTGTTGTCGCGCACAACCGCCGGCGCCGCGACCAATCTCACCGGTACCCGGATGGTGCTCGGCCCGTTTTGTGGCGCTTTCTGAATCGTGGTGCCTTGCGCGGGAGGCAGCGGCCCGGCTCCCGCCTGTGCCAGAAGCGCCGCGGGCAGCGCGCACATCGCCGCGCAAACTAAAGTCGAGCGCCTCGCAATCCTGCTGCACTGTGATTTTCTGATCCGCATGGCCGCAGTCTACCGGATTGGATGCGGCTTTCACAGTTTGCGATAGTTGAAACTTGCGCAGCTCGCGCGCAGCGGCCAACTCACGCGCCGGAGTACAATACTCGCTCGCTTTATTGTCTCGAAGGTCCGTGCTCACAGTGCGCAAGCCTGATTTGTGCAGGAAATCTCAACGCAGGGAGCCGCAATGCCGAAGAAGTCCGCCGCGAAACATATTCATTCCCCCAAACTTGCATACCGCGATCCGCGCTTCATGGAGAGCTTTGCCGCCCGCCCGATCCGGATTCTTTCCGAGTATTTCGATCCGCTCGTCCGGCTGCGCCGCGAAGGCGTCGGCGAAACCATCGTCATGTTCGGCTCCGCGCGCATTCTGCCCAAGGATCGCGCCACCACGCGCCTCGAACGCGCACGCATCGACGTCAAAAAACACCGCACGCCGCATTCCCTAGATCGGTTGCGCACCGCAAGGAATGCATTGGCGATGGCGCATTTCTACGAAGAAGCGCGCGAGCTCGCCCGGCGCATCACCGAATGGGCCATGACTTTCGGCGAAAATCCCCGCCGCTTCATCATCTGCTCCGGCGGCGGCCCCGGCATCATGGAGGCGGCCAATCGCGGCGCCGCGGAAGCTGGCGGAAAATCCATTGGCCTCAGCATCGAGCTGCCCCACGAGCAATTCCCCAATAGCTACATCAGCCGCGAGCTCAGCCTGAATTTCCATTATTTCTTCATGCGCAAGCTTTGGTTCGCGCAAATCGCGAAGGCGTTGATCGTCTTCCCCGGCGGCTTTGGCACCATGGACGAACTCTGGGAAATGCTTACGCTTATGCAAACTGGGAAGCTGCCACAGCAGAATCTCGTTCTGATCTACGGCCGGAAATACTGGGACAAAGTCCTCAACTGGCGCGCGATGATCAAGGGCGGCACGATCAACCACCATGAATACTCGCTGCTTCGTTTCGCCGACACGGTTGACGACGCGTTCCAGCAGGTGCGCACGGTGCTCGAGACCTACCACATGAAGCCCGATCCCGATATCTACGGCTAGCCGGCGCGAGAAACACTTCCGTCCGAACGCACCATGGACGAATGGGTGTCCAACAGCGCCGCGCCCACCCGTCTCAACTCAACTCTGCTCGGATTCTTTGCCGCGATGGCGCTGGTGATCGCCGCGATTGGCATCTATGCCGTGCTCGCCTATTCGGTCAATCAACGCACGCGCGAAATCGGAGTTCGCATCGCGCTCGGTGCGGAAACGGGGAATGTGCTGCGTCTCGTCGTGAAGGAAGGAATGTTCGTTGCTCTCGCCGGCATCGCCATCGGTTTGCTCGGTGGCCTCGCGATGGGCCGCGCGCTCTCCAGCTTGGTGTACGGAGTCCCGGTTAATGACCCTTACACCTTCGCCGGAGTCGCGCTGATGCTCGCTGCCGTAGCGCTGGCGGCCTGCGCGATTCCCGCGCGACGCGCCTCGCGCGTCGACCCCATAGTGGCGCTACGGCCCGAATAATGTATCCAAGCACCCCGAGCTTGTAAGCAGATACTTACATCGCGGGCAACCAACTTCGCCTCCCGCGCCATCTCTCCATCAGACAACACGCTACGCCGGAACCCAGCCCGTGGCGCCGTAGTTGCCAAGGAGGCTTCTATGTTCAGGAAAGCATGGATGGCCGCGGTGCTCGGAGCCTTGGTGATGTTGGGAGGCGCCGGCGCAGCGCGCGCGGAAAGCCGCGAGAGCTGCTATCGAAAGATTGAAAAGGAACAGCGCGAGCTCGACCGCGCCATTGACCGCCACGGCCGCAACAGCCGCCAGGCCGATCACGAGCGGCGTGAGCTCGATCGCTTGCGCGATCACTGCCAGCGCAAATTCGGTGCGTATCGCGACCGGGATAACCGCTGGCGCTATTAGACATACATTTTCGTGAACGGGAATTGGCGGCGGCCCACTTCGCCGTCATCCTCGGGAAAAAAAGAGGCGGACTCGAAAGAGCCCGCCTCTTTTTGTTTGGAATTGCGAAGGATTACACGCGAAGTCGAACGGCGCGCGCCATTACATGATTGCGCCTTTCGTTCCTCGCTATATTAATTTCGCGTCGCGCTGGTCAGCGAATCGGCAAAGACCGCCTCAAAGCGGCGCTTCTCGTCCTGATCGTGAACCATCACGACCGGGACAAGCCGAAGCGTTTGCCGGCATCCGCGGCAAGCGGCCATCTCTCCCTGCAGGTCCTGCAGGAAGCCGTCCGAAAAATGGTATTCAGAGCGCTCGCGCCGGGCGGCTTTCATCCCTTGCGCGCCGCACTGCGGGCAGGTGTACTCGACAAAATCGTCCTGTGGGTCGCGGTTCAATGCGGCCCATCCGGTATAGCGCACGCCCAGTGTTTCAGGTGATTGGCGGCTCATGATTGCGTTCCCCAAGTCCTTTCAGCCCTCAAGTTTCAGGCTTTTTTCCCTCGACATTTGCTTTCGATGCAGAGACTCCACGCTGGGGTGCAGAAATCTTGCGCATTCCGCGAGATTTTTGCTGCTTGTTTTCTTTGACTTACAGCCGATTCGCGGCCTTCGCCTTTATTACGCCCCGAAAACTCGATTACCGGCGCTGGGGAACCTTTGCAAACCATTGGTGTCCAAATGGTTTAAGAGCGGCGCCGCTCCAATTCATCCCCCTGCCGAAGCATGGCATTGCGGCACGGGACAATTCTGGAGGTGTGCCGATGTCTTTAACTCCCGATCAGCCCGATTATTCCCTCCCCGCAGTCAACGCCTTCCAGCGCTGCATGGTCGATGCCGACTCCTCAACCCAGGCAAATCAACGCCGGACCCGTCGACGCTCCATGGGTCTTTCGATCATCCTGGAATGCGCCGCGTTGGCTGCGGCGCTCATTTACCCGCTTTTTGTGCCAGTCAATCTGGTCGCAAAACGCGATGTTCTCATTCCCATTCCGCCGTACGGCGCGCCACATCCGGTCGCGGAACCCCTTCCTTCCTCGGGCAGGCATCCCTCGAATGGGCCCGCAATCGTAGTACTCCGGCCGCTCTCCGGCATCCGCGGCCCGCTTGCGCATCCCGTCTTCCACGGAGCGGGGACCGATCCCTCTGCGGGCGTGCCAGACGTGGGTTTGGGGGATTCGTCTGGAGGCTCGCAGGAAGGCGTGATTCCCCTCGGGGATCTTCGCCCGAATTTGGGGATGCCCTCGCGACCGGAGCCTCCGAAATCAGCGCCCGCTCCTGTTCTTCGCCGCAGCGAGGGCGTCCAATCAGCGATGCTCATCCACCGCGTCGAACCCCTGTACCCGCCAATCGCCAAGCAAACCCATACTCAGGGCACCGTCCAGCTTCATGCGGTGATCGCGCGTGACGGCTCGATCGAATCTCTGGAAGTCTTGAGCGGAAATGCGCTGCTGATCCAGGCGGCTCGCGATGCTGTCCGCCAGTGGCGCTACCGCCCGACTCTGCTCGGAGGCGAACCCGTCGAAGTGGACACCTACATTACCGTAATCTTCCGGCTCGGCGACAATTAGCAGTCCGAAAATGCAAAAGGCGCCGATGATTCTCGGCACCGGCGCCTTTTACCAGGAGCGAATGAATTTGCGGTCAGAAGTGTATAACGAGTCCGGCCGAATAGCGAAACGCGTTCTGGCGGAAACGGAATCCGAAAGGATCGTTGTAGTGCGTGCCGAGGTAATCGATCTGTCCCAGGCGCGCGTAAAACGGCCCCTTGATCTTTGCATCCACGCCGCCGCCGAAAGCGAATGCGTAACCGCTTTGCGATACGCGGCCGCTCTGTGTTGAGGCGCCGATCTCTGCCGCAAGATCAGGCGAGAGGTGCGCGCCTCCGAGCAGGAACTGCACATACGGACGAAGCGGGCCATGTTCGAATGCCAGCCGCGGCCCGAACAAATACGTGTACTGCTTGCCCGTCGCGGTCAGGCCGTTGATGTGGCTCACGGCCGAGCCGCTGAATTCACCGACGACCCCGAAGTACGAATTGAAATAGTAAGTGCCCTGTCCCACGGCACCTTGCAAGTTAAAACCGTCGATCCCGCAGCAGTACGTTTGGTGCGTGTACTGGTAGCCGACATACACCTCGGCTTTGTTCGTAATCTGCGCCGACGCCGCCATTCCAAAGAGTAGACAGAGGGCGAGTAAACAACCTGCTTTGCGCATCCGAAATCCTCCTTGTGCGCGCGAGTTCGGGGTCGTCGAGTGGCTGGTCCCGGCCCCATAAGACTGCTACGCCGCGTCCCTGGTTGTCGTGACGCGGCAAACTGACGGTCCTACAGTCTCCAGTATGGGATGCCGGGCAGTTTCGATGGGTTGCGCTACGAGGTTATTTGTTCGTAAAGGTAAACCGAAAACTGCATGTTTACTTACAAGATCGCTTCACCGCTCTGTCTCGCGATTTCGGCGCGTGCCGCATCACGGAGCCGCACCATTTCCTCCCAACTCGCGGATGTACCTTGGCCCCGCAGCTTTGTGGCGGCGCGCATTGGCTGGGAGATTGCGATTTCGATTCGCGCTGGCCGCGGCAGCCACCAGCCATCGCGCAAAAAGCTTCGCATTCTGCGAACGGATACCGGAACGATTGGTGCACCGGTGCTGAGCGCAGCCTTGAACGCACCGAGCTGAAATGGTCGAACGCCTTCGCTTGCGGTAAACGTGCCTTCCGGGAAAATCAGCACGGAGATTCCATTTCGCAGCAGAGCTTCCACCTGGTCCGCGACGTCGTGTCGCGAACGCGTGTTTGCCCGCTCGAACCACAGGTGCCCCAGTTTTCGCGTGAACGTTCCGATGAACGGCAGCTTGAGCACCTCAATTTTTGCGACGAATCGGTAATCTGTGCCCAGCGCTTTCATCAGGATCGGCACGTCCGCGTAGCTGGTGTGATTCGCCACCAGGACGCACGCTTCGTCCCGCGGAATGTTTTCGCTGCCGCTTACGCGGACTGGAATGAATCCTAGCGCGCAGCAAAGGCGCAGACCTGCCCGCGTCACGCGCGAACTGAATTTGCGGCTTCGTGAAATTTTCACCAGCGTCCAAGTGGGCACAATCGACGCCAAGAACACGAGCAGCACGTACAAGCCGTAAATGGCCTGGCCGCCGCGGACCACGGCG
>DASTCZ010000315.1:0-5162 GCA_035710585.1 Candidatus Acidiferrales bacterium
CGCGCGATGCAGGAGCAACGCACGCGAGCGCGCGCTTCGTGGAAGGGCGCGCACAAGCAGGTTGCGAATCCTGTTTACGCAAAACTTGCGGAGAATTTCAAGACCGAGCCGGATTTCTACTACGGCGCGACGGCCAAGGATTGCCGAATCGAGGCGATCCTCGCGCCGAAGACCGGCCCAGTGCACGAACTTGCAGCAGGAGCGGAAGCGGAAGTCGTGCTCGATCGCAGTTCGATCTATTCCGAATCGGGCGGGCAGGTGGCGGATACCGGCGCGTTTTACGACAGCTTCGAGGGAACGCAGTTGGCGGATGTGCGGGGCGCCTATTATCCGGTGGCGGGGCTGATCGCGCACCGCATTGTGACCAAGGAACCGTTGCGAGTGGGCGACCGCGTCGCGACAGTCGCAGACGCTACCCGGCGCGAACACATCAAGCGAAACCATTCCAGCACCCACCTGATGCACGCGGCTTTGCGCAACATTTTGGGCACGCACGTGAAGCAGGCCGGGTCGCTGGTCGAGCCTGCGCGGCTGCGATTCGATTTTTCGCACTTCGCGCCGGTGGACGAAGCCGAACTGCGCGATATCGAGCAGCAGGTAAACGAGCAAATCCGTGCGAACAACGAACTTTCGACTGACGTGATGACAATCGAGGATGCGCTGGCTTCGGGCGCGTTGGCATTTTTCGGCGACCGCTACCCCGAAGCGAACGTTCGCGTAGTGACCATTGCCGACCCGAACTCGCCGCGCGGGTTTTACAGCAAGGAGCTCTGCGGCGGCACGCACGTGAAGCGCGCGGGAGATATTGGCATCTTCAAGATCGTCGGTGAAAGTTCCGTGGCGGCGGGAGTGCGGCGCGTGGAGGCGGTTACGGGCGCCGGCGCGCTCGAGGATTTTCAGTCGGCTGCCGCCCTGCTCGGTTCGCTTGCCGCAACTCTGAACGCCGACCCTGCGTCGCTGGACGCGGCAGCGCAAAAGTTGATCGATGCACGAAGACAGCTCGAAAAGCAGATCGAAACGCTCCAACGGAAAGCCGCCCAAGGACATGCGGACGAATTACTGGCAGGAGTTCGCGATGTGAAGGGCGTAAAAGTCGTCGCTGGAAACGTACCGGGAGCATCGCGCGAGGCGCTTCGGTCAATGGTTGATTCCCTGCGCCAGAAGCTTGGTTCTGGTGTGGTTGTCTTGGGGACGGCCGAGGACGGCAAAGTTTCGCTAATCAGCGGGGTTACGAAGGACCTCACATCTAAAGTCCATGCTGGCAAGCTGATACAGGCGCTTGCCAAACAGGTCGGAGGCACGGGCGGCGGACGCCCCGATCTGGCCGAAGCTGGCGGGAAAGACACACTGTCCCTAAATAGCACCTTAGGACAGGTGTATGACCTGGTAGCCCAGTTGCTATAATTCCATCCACGAAATAGTTCTGCGAAGTTCGGGCCCACGGGGGTGTGGGGACGCCGTGGCTGCTTGCCCGCTGGGCAACACTGCGTCTTTGAATATGAGAGCGCGAACTCAACTCGCCCTTGCCGCCCTGCTCGCCGCAGGAATGGCGTCGTCCGCCAGCGCGCAGATCGTTACCACGCTGGACGAGCATGGGCATCGCGTGTTCATCAACGCCGAAAGCGTCAAAATCGTCCCCGCAGCGCACGCCCATGCAAGCAATCCCGGGACGATATCCCTCGCCGCAGCCGCAGCTTTATCGAACGGCAGCCAGCCCGCCGCCCAACCCGGACTGACCGCCGAGCGTCTAAATGAGCTGATCAAGCTGACGGCGGAACGCCATCGCGTCGATCCCGAGCTGGTGCGTGCGGTGATCCGGGCGGAATCCAACGGTAACCCACAGGCGGTTTCGAGCAAGGGAGCATTGGGCTTGATGCAGCTGATGCCCGGTACGGCGTTGGAATTGGGCGTTAAGGACGCATTCAGCCCGCAGGAGAACATGGAAGCCGGAGTCCGCTACCTGCAGAGTTTGCTGCAACGCTACAACGGCGACCTCGACCGGGCGCTGGCGGCGTACAATGCTGGAGCGGGCGCAGTGGATCGCGCGCGCGGCGTGCCGAAGTATCGCGAGACGCAGGAGTACGTGAAGAAGATCACGACGTCGTATCGCGCGGCCAGCCGGGCTGCGGCGCATCCAATCTACCGCACCACGGACGCACAGGGGCACGTGGTGTGGACGAACGACTGAGTTCGAATCTCGAACTTTTAGGCGAAACTTCCCTTCCCGTCGAGCTGTGTCGGGCGTAGTCTAATGAAGCGGCAGATGAAGGCCGAGTCCAGAATGCGGCTCTCCAGAGCGGCCCGCGCGAGTGCGTTCGCGTCCGCGCTTCTACTTATTTTCTCCCCGTTTGTTGCCCGCGCCGCGGGCGAATTGACATCAACGACTGAATCCGCGAAACGCGCCAGTGCCGAGGAACAGTTTCAGCGCGCCGAGAGGATGCGCGGGCAACTGGAAGACGCGACGGAAGGCAAGCGTACCGCAGATCAATACCAGACGCTGATCACCGCCTACCGACGCGTCTATCTCATCACTCCACGCGAAAAAGACGTGCCCACGGCGATGATGATCGTCGGCGATTTGTACCGCACGATGGGGCGCCGCTTCGATGCGAAGTATTACCGCAACGCGATTGATTCCTATCAGCTTCTGTTGCACGAATATCCCGAAAGCAAATATTGCGAGGATGCGCTGCTCAGCGTGGCGCAAATCGAGCAGGACAACCTGAAGGATTTGCCGCTGGCGCAGAAGACTTACGAGGCATTTCTGAGGATGCACCCGAAATCGGCCCGAACGGTGCAGGCCAAGCTCGCCATTAGCGAAATTCAGGCGGCGAGGCGTGGCGGAGCAAGCTCAACAACTTCGGCGAGTTCGAACAGCTCGCATGATTCGGGCTTGAAGCTAACCGGTGGATCGCTTCCGCCCGCGACGGGTAAATCGCCGGACACTCCGCAATGGGCGGCCGCACCGGCAAATGCGGATAAGCCAGCCGCGTTAATTGCTCAGACAACGGCAAGTTCAGCCAGCGCTCCACCGCCGATCAACCCTTCTCAAAAGATGGAGGAGCCGACTTCGAAGCGGCCTGTTTCATTGAACTCCGTGAGGACTTGGTCCATGCCTGATTACACGAGGGTTGTCGTCAGCGTGCAGGGACCGGTGAAGTACCAATCTGCGCGCGTAGCCACTCCGGACCGGATCTATTTCGACGTGAGTTCAACGGTTCTCGACAGGTCTCTGCTGCACGCGCCGATTCAAGTGCAGGGCGACCACGTCACAGCGGTGAGGGTGGCGCAATACCAGGCTTCGACGGTCCGCGTCGTGTTGCAGGTGGCGCACATAAAAACCTATTCGGTGTACTTGCTGCGGGAGCCGTACCGGATGGTGATTGACCTCTATCCGGATACGCCAGCTGCGACCGTTGTCGCAAATGTCCCGGCCGCAAAGAATCCCGTCCCGGACAGTTCGACGCAGCAGCCGGCGAGCGCTGATAAGTTGAGTTTGCCTCCGGCGCAGAAGCCCGATTCCCAGCAAAGCACGGTAACCGCTGTCGCAGAGCCACCACGGAGTGTGGACGCCAAACCGACCGGCGAGCATGTGGTGAATATTGCTGAACAGGAAAAGGCAGCGGATGCTGCTCTCGCCAACGCCGCCAAGGATCAGCAAGCCGATAGCACTGCGGTGCCGCCCCCGCATTCGAAGACGAATCCCTTCCAAGGGTCACCGGCTACGCATTCGAACACGAAGACCTCGTCTAAAAACGCGGTTATGGCTTCCCCAACCGCTTCAACCGCTTCTAATTCGAAGGCCAAACCCGTGCCGCCGACCGTCGCTCAACCCAATCTGGACGGCGGAAGGTCACTGACGAGGGCGCTCGGGCTGAAGATCGGAAGGATCGTGATCGACGCGGGCCACGGCGGGCACGATACCGGCACAATCGGCCCGACCGGATTGATGGAAAAGGATTTGTGCCTTGATGTCGCGCTGCGGCTGGGGAAGTTGATCCAGCAAAGCCTGCCGGGCGCGGAAGTCGTTTATACGCGCGACGACGACACGTTTATTCCGCTCGAGCGGCGCACCGAGATTGCCAACGAATCCAAAGCTGACTTGTTCATCTCGATCCACGCCAATTCCAGCGAGGACCGGGCGGCGCGGGGCGTGGAGACGTACTATTTGAACTTCAGCCCTTCGCGGGAAGCCATGGAAGTCGCGGCCCGCGAAAATGCCACCGCACAGCAAAACGTGCACGACCTCGATTCCCTGGTGCAGCGCATCGCGCGGAACGAGAAAATCGAAGAATCGAAAGAGTTTGCGGGCGATGTGCAGGGTGCGCTTTCGAAGCGCTTGCAGCGCACCAGCCCCGCGATACGGGACCGCGGCGTCCGAAAAGCGCCTTTTGTCGTGCTGATCGGCGCGAACATGCCGTCGGTGCTGGCGGAGATCTCCTTCATCAGCAATCCGACGGATGAGTCACGCCTGAAGCGGCCGGAAAACCGGCAACATGTGGCCGAAGGGCTCTACAAGGGTATGGAGGCTTACCTCCATAGCATGAATTCCCTGGCGAACAATCAAACTAAAGTCACCGCGACGGCCAGCCGCGGCAGCTTGCCCTCCTCCGGGAACCAGCAGTAATCTGGCGGCATCTAAGACCACAGTACTTCCAGCGGGAGCGGTTTTGAAAAGACTCCTTTCCATTGTTTCTTTGGCTTTTGTCTTGGTGGTTTGCAATGCGTCGCAGTCGTCCGCCCAAGGGCTTCTTCCACAAGGGTTTGGGGATTGGACTGCCGCTCAGCCAACGCAGACCTCGGCGGCGCAGACGTCGCCCTTCGGGCCGGGCATTCTCGATGAATACGGATTCCTTTCCCGCGAAGAGAAGACCTACGCTCACGGGGCGGAGCGACTGGATGTGACGCTCTACCGCATGGCGGATCCGACTGCGGCTTACGGAGCGTTCACGTACCTGCAGACACCGGAAATGCATTCGCTGGGCGTCACGAAATACTCCGCCGGACTCAACGACCGCGCGATCATCGTGGTGGGGAATTTTCTGCTGGATGTGAACGGCCCGCGCGCGGCTGCTCGTTCGGACGAATTTAAGCTCCTTGTCGGCGCTCTGCAACCGAAGGCCGACCGGCGGCCATTTCCCGAAATTGAAGAGCACTTACCG
>DASTCZ010000316.1:0-9868 GCA_035710585.1 Candidatus Acidiferrales bacterium
GTGTCGGCCGTCGCTGTATTCACGGGAAACACGTCGCCGGTGACAGTCACTTGCTGCCTCACTTCACCAATTTCGAGCCGAAAATCGAGAACCGCTCGCTGGCCGATCGCGAGCTCGACGCCGCGATGAACGACCGAACGGAAACCGTCTTTGCTCACCGTGAGCTCGTATTCTCCGACTGGCAACTCTGAAAAACGGTAACGTCCCGCCTGATCTGTGTTGGAAGAGCGCACGGCGTCGGTCTCCACATTTTTCACCGTCAACGCGGCCCCCGAGACTGAGGCGCCCGAAGCGTCCGTGACTACGCCGGATAGGCTCCCTGTAGTCTGAGCGCTGGTGTGCGTCGCCCACACCAGCAAGGCGAGAAGGCCGATTGCCGTGATTCGAATAGCGCGCCGCGTAAGGACGGCGAGGGCTCGATCGTCAGAGTGAAGCGTTTCGTGAGAGCAGCGAGCGGCCAACGGAAGCCTCCGGCGGAGAATGCGGTTGACTATTTAAGTCGATTAGAATCGTTATGTCAAATCGTATATATATGATTTCATCGTGGCATCGCGTTCATAAACCGGTTTCGCGCCTAAGATTTCTCAACGTCACAAGCCATGACTCGGCTGGGCTCAGCTCCCGTTTTTCCCGTGGTTGAGCCCGCATCTGTACAAATTCGCCGCTAGCTGGGACTTTCACTTCTTCGCTAGTAGCCCAATTAAGTAACCCTTGACGAAGTAGCTGTTCCAAGATATGGTGCCCCGCGATAGTAGAGGCAAATTCGACCGATCAATGAATAAGACGACGTGACGGCATACTTTTTTCGCCGTCCTTTCATCTTCATTAGCCCGAGTCCCCCAATCGAAGATCGGCTGAGCGAGCACATCGGCGGAGCATTCCGCCCGGAGGAAGTCCATGGTTAACGATTGTTCGCGCGCATTCGGGCCCAAGCGAGAATCTGATCAAGCCGCCAGGGGCAATAGAGGGGATCGGAAGCGCCGAAAGCTGATCGGCGTGACTACTTGGCGCGTGGCAGTTGCGCTGCTATGCGTGGCGGCAATATTCGCCAGCGCGCAGTCGGTTTCGGCGCAGCAGCCGCTCGGTTTCTTTAAGAACTACTTCGTGACGGGGGACTACACCGTGAGCGGGGTCGGGCTGCGCGGCACTGGCGATTCCTCCGGATTTGCGACCAACACGATCCAAGCTCCGAGTCCCGCGATCCCAGCAAATGCGGATATCGTCGCGGCATTTTTGTACTGGCAGACGGTGGAGAAATCGAAGTCCACATTTGCGGGAAAGCGAGGGTTTTTCAATGGCCACGCCATCATCGGCTTCATTCTGGGCAATCCGAACGCGCCTGTTTCGTGGAGCGCTGGAGGCTGCGCGGGTTCTTCGAAAGGGACGACGACGCTGCGGACTTATCGGGCGGACGTCCGGCCGTTTCTGAATGTGCTGAACGGATCGCCGCAGGGAAACTTAAATTACCAAGTGAAGCTCGTGGATAGCGGCAGCGGTGGTGGCGGCACCCCGCTCACGCTGGGGGCGACTCTTGTCATAATTTACCGAGTGATTTCGCCGAACGTGCCTCTGAAAGGGATCACGATCTACGACGGCTCATTTGCTCCGAGCAACACCGCCCAAGCCATGACCCAACCGCTGCAGGGATTCTATGACGCGGCGGTATCGCCAATCGCGGAAATTACTCAAATTGTCGGCAACGGGCAGGCGAACAAGTCCGAACAGGTTTTTCTCAATGGCGTAAGTCTTCCCAGCCTTTATCCGGGTCTGCCCCCATTTCCGGGGAGCCTCAACGGTTCATGGGATAACCCGACGTGGACGAACGTGGACCAATACGGAACGGCCGTGCAGCCAGTAGTGAAGGCCCACGACTCAATTGCCACCAGCCTGGTCCAGCCGGCGGGGACCAATTCCGGGTGCGTCTCGTGGGGCGCAGTGATTTTCGGGACGACTGTTCAAAATCAGAACAACGACGGCTTGCTTGATGTGTGGAAGACGAATCACGGCTACATGGACGTCGGCAGCGGAAATTTCGTGAACCTGCCCGATTCCGTTCTCGGAGAAAAAGACCTCTACGTTCAGATCGACTATCTCGCGAGCCACGATTTCATCACCAGCAACGGCGCGAAGGGCCATTCGCACGTCCCCAAGCAGGCGGCGATCGATATGGTGGGCAATGCATTCCTGGCGAAAGGAATTCATTTGCACGTGGATTGCGGCGCGAACTGTTATCCCCCGATCGCTGGTGGCATCCCCGATCCATTCATCATCTCCGGAGGATCCGGCGGAAACGTGATTGACGAGAATTCGATCGCGTGCCAGGACAGCCCGGGAGGAAATCCGCCATTCTATTGTGGCTTTCCAGGTCAGATCGTGACGAGCTGGAAGGGCGGATTCGAATTCTTCAAGCAGCGGACGAACGGGAAGAACGTGCCTGATTTCCAGCTAGGGCGCGATGATAGCTACCACTACGTGCTCTTCGCGCATGCGCTCGGTTTGGGTTCGACTATCTTCTCTGTTTCAGGCGGAACGCTAAGTTCGATTTCCGTGGCGGACATGACCGCAACCGTCACGACCTCGGTACCTCACGGCCTTTCAACAGGAACTCGGATCACCGTGGGCGGCGCGAATTCACCAAATCCGATATTCGGGCAGGATTTTGCGCTGAATGGAACCTATCCGTCTATCACGGTGCCTGCGAATAGCACGACGACCTTTACATTTCCAGTGAGCGCAAACGTCCCTGCAGGTGTTTACAACGCCGATAACAACCCGGGAATGTTTGTTTCGACAGGTCCTGCGCTGAGTACCTCCGGCTGGTCCGATTTCGGCGGCGCGGACAGCATCATCACGCTCGGATTGTGGCGTTCGGACGTGCCGGGCGACGATCAGGTCGGCAGCGATTTGGTGCAGGCGGGAACGCTGATGCACGAGATCGGTCACACCCTCGCGCTCCAGCACGGCGGCGGGGATGGCGTTAACTGCAAGCCGAATTTCCAGAGCATCATGAACTATCTCTTCCAGGTGCGCGGGCTAATTGACGCCAAAGGTGTCGCACATGTCGACTATTCCCACCAGGCACTGGATCCCCTGAGCGAGTCCAGCCTGAATGACAATACCGGTATCGGAGGCCTCGTAGCGGACAATGGCGCCGGGCCATATGGAACCCGCTGGTACGCACCATTGAATCCGCTGGATAACATCATCAATTCGCTGGGGGGACGCGCCGCGACTCGCCACTGCGACGGGACTGCGATCGGCCCTAACGAAATCCCAATGGTGCG
The DNA here is from genome assembly GCA_035710585.1 of Candidatus Acidiferrales bacterium. Lineage (GTDB taxonomy): Bacteria > Acidobacteriota > Terriglobia > Acidiferrales > UBA7541 > DASTCZ01. Next base: position 3,285 of record DASTCZ010000316.1, read on the forward strand.
GTTAGATGGCCCTCCGGGCGCGGGCGCACCTCTCGATTGGAACAATGATGGAATGCAGGTACTCAACCCCGCAGTCGACATTAATTTCAACGGCACCGTCGGCGATCCGGCGTTCACGGGCTACGACGATTGGAGCAACCTCGATCTTCGCCAAATCGGCGCGCGCAGAGGAGTGTTTGGCTTCTCGGGCGGCGTTTGGGGCGCGAACGTGATAGACCCGCAAGGAACCCTCGAAGACGGCGCTGGCGGAACTCTGGAAGATGGCGCGGGCGGCACGCTCGAAGACGGAGCAGGCGGAACTCTGGATGATGGGGCCGGCGGCACGCTCGATGACGGCGCCGGCGGCACGCTCGACGACGGCGCAGGTGGGCTGGAAGGGGATTTCACGCGGGCCAATGCTACTGTCGATCCTCCCTTCGTCTTGAACGCGACACAGGTGAGCCACACGGTCGTAGTGAATTGGAGTCCTCCGGGGTTCGGGCAGATCCGCACGTACTACGTCTGGCGCGCCGTCCTTCCGGTTGGCGTGCTCCCGGGTGCGCTTCCGGCCAGTGCCTGGACAAATATCGGCAAAGTAACTGGTGCGCCGCCACTTGGCACGTTTACGGACAAAAACGTTAAGAACGGTACCACCTACGCTTACTTCGTAACCGCAGCACTAGGAGCCGACAGCGGTGCGAACAACGGCAATCAGAGCGGAGCTTCGAACTTCGTGACGGTGCCGGTGAAGTTCTAGTCCAAATCTGAATGACGGGGCAGCCGAATCCGGCTGCCCCTGCTTGCTCAGACGCAAGTTTTCAGAACCAAAATAGATTCGATTGGAAAACGGGAAGTGTTCTACTGCCCGGCCTTGCGCCGGACTTCGGCGAGCAGCGGGTCCTCACCCGCTGCGCCGCGAATGTTCAGATACGTTTTGTAAGATTCCTTCGCACCCGCGCTCTTCAGCCCTTCGCGCACACGCCCTTGATAGTAATAAACCGGCGGAAACATTCCGAAGGTCGGCGAATCCTCAAGTTCGAGCGCCTCACCGCGCCGCTTGATGCAGCGATCGAATTCCGAATCGGCCTCGGTGAATTCATTCGCAGCAAGATAAGCGCGCCCAAGATCGAATCGGCCGAGCCATGTATCGAGCGTCTGATTCGCGTCCGTGAAGGATTTGATCGCGTCGTTCGCTTTGCCGCCCTGTAGCGCAATTTCGCCAGCGATCAACTTCGCGTCAGCCTGCGGCTCCGGCTGTGGATCGGCGGCGAGCACTGATGCAAGATCTTGCGCCTTGCTCAAATCGCCGGTAGCGACATAAATGCGGGCCAGCAAAAACCGGATGTTCGTCTTCTTGCTGGCCGAGGCGTGCTGCGCGGCATCTAGAGCGAGCTTGTTGTCTCCGTGCGCGAGTTGGATGTAAGCCAGTTCAGTGTACTTCTCCATTGACAGCGCACTCGAAGCCGCCTCGTCGGCCGCCGCTCCTTCCGACAGTGTCTTGGCCGCCTCCGAAAACTTGCCTTCGTAAAATGCCAAATCGCCGAGACCCGCCGCGCTGTAAGACGCACCGAGCTTACTGACCTTCGCGAGCCCCTGGTAGGTGGACGCGGCTTGATCCATTTCCCCCTGCAAGAGCTGCGAATAGGCAAGCGGTAGGTATGCCCGCTCATACGAAGGATTCAACTGAAGAGCCGCCTGCGCCTGTTTTCCAGCGGTCTGAACGTCGCCGCCATACGCCGCGAGCAGCGCGAGATTCCGCCGCTGCATCGCGGATTTCGGAGAAATCTCGACGGCCTTGCTTTGCTCCTCAATCGCTTTCGGCGCGTTGCGCAGATCGCTGTAGCAATTCGCCAGATTCTGGTGGCCGATATTGTCCGCGGGGAATTGCTTCACGAGTTCGCTGTATTCCTCCACGCATTTTTGCAGATTGCCCGTGCGCCGGTAATACAGACCGCGCGTGCGGTAGCGCTCGCGCTCCGTCATGCGATCGACGTGCTCCATCGCCAGCTGCAGGTATTTCTGCGCGTCCTGGGGACGGTTGAGATTTCCCGCCATCCCCGCCATTCCGGCATAGGCGCGCGCAAAATTCGGATCGAGCTCGGCCGCCTTGGAAAAAGATTGAAAGGCGTCATCCATTTTCCCGGCGAATTGCTGCTCCATTCCCAACCCGTAGTCGTGCACGGCCTCAAGCGAGCTCGAAGTAAACGTTCCGCGGTCTTTCGCAAGCTGCACGGATTCGGGCGTGCGGTCGCCGAGCGCTTTGCGGATGGGCGCGGCGAGTTCGGGAATCGCCGTGGTTACGTCGTCCTTGTTGGCAACGGTCTCTTGAGCGTGGCGGAGGGTCTTGCCGGTGGTTGCGTCAATAGCATCGACGGACAGCAGGTAGCCGTTGTCGCGCAGACTGAGCGAACCGGTGACGACCGCGCTAATTCCCTGGCTGACGGCGATCAAGCGCGCCGATTGCTCATCAAGCTTGTCGCTCGGCGGCTGCGACTGCTTCGCGATCTTGCGCGCCTCTCCGCGGTTAAACGCGTTGATGAAGCTCGCGCCTTCGAGCGCGATGTTGAACATGGGCTCGAGAGTATTGTCGAACACCGGATCGCCGGTGTGGTTTTCAAAATCAGCCACCAGCACGCTGACGGGCGCGTGTTTCGCAGCTACGGAGCTGCGGAAAAAGAACCAGTAAACGGAAGCAGCGACGACCAGCACGAGCGCCGATGCCAATCCGACCGAAGTCCAGCGCCATTTCGACGTAGCCGCGGGAACAAGCTTGACAACCGTCGTGCCGCGCGAAACTCCCAGCCAGGCCTCGAGCGCGTCCGCGATTTCGCCGACTGTTGCGAACCGGTTCGCCGGCTCGATCTCCATCGCTCTCAGCACAATGTCGTTCAATACCTGCGGAATCGTGGGGTCGACTTCGATCGGCGGCTTCGGCTTTTCCTGCATCCGCTTCCACAAAGTCGCCAGTGGAGTGTCCGATTGATAGGGAAGGACGCCGGTGAGCAGCTCGTAAAAAATCACGCCGAGCGAAAACAAATCAGATTGCGCCGTGAGCTTTTCACCTCGGGCCTGTTCCGGCGACATGTATTCCGGCGTGCCGATCAGCGCGCCGGTTTGCGTCATGCCGGGCAGATAAGCCGAGCGCGCGATGCCAAAATCCATCACGTAGACCTTCTGATTCGCGTCCAGCATGATGTTCTGCGGTTTCAGGTCCCGGTGAATCACGCCTTCGGTGTGTGCGGCTTCGAGCCCGCGGCAAATCTGCACCATGATGCGCGCAGCGTCTTCAGGAGCGAATTTCCCCTTTTCGGAGATGAGCGAACGGAGATCTCTGCCTTCGACGAAATCCATGGTGATGAACTTGATTCCGTCGGATTGGCCCAGATCGAAGATGCGTATGACGTTTTTGTGCGTGACTTGGCGCGCAAGGATCAGTTCCTGCTTGAAGCGGCGGAGAATCTCGGGGTTCCGCCCCAACTCCGTCCGGATCAGCTTCAGCGCGACAAGGCGTTCGAGTTCGAGGTCATGCGCTTTGTAGACCGCGCCCATGCCGCCCTGGCCCAGCAATTGCAGAATTTCGTAGCGGCCCGCGAGGACGGTGCCAGGTTCGAGTTGACCGGAATCTTCCGAAGCGCCCGCAGGTGGCGGGGAACCGACGGCGATGCTCCAGCGATCAGGCGCCGCGCCGGCCTGAAGTGTTTCCTGAGAAAGGGATCCTGGCAGAGGGGTGTGGCACTTGGAGCACTGCGAAGCTTGCTCCGCGTTTTCCTCAGCGCAGACGGGGCATTCCATGAAGGCTTACGCTTCCCTTCGGAGTGCCCTCATTATGACCCTTGCCGCTTCGAAATCAAGCAAAGGTATTTTTGGTATCGTGCAAATAACGACTGTCGCTGATGAACTCGAACCCGCGCTAGACGGCGAAGACTTAGGCTCGAAATTTTGTTCCGCGAAACTGACATCACGGCGAATTGGCACAAATTCAGGTCTAGCCGGAGTCTACAACCAAGAGGGAGATTTGTGGAAAGCTGACAAGCCCTGCGCGGGGTGTGCAGGGCTCGTCACGGAGAGCTTTCCGATGTGGCACAGCGATAGCAATCGTTAAGTGTTGTTCTTAAGCAAGTACCGGCGAGCGAGACCGGCAATGCCTAGCAATCCGGAGCCGAAGAGCGCCAGCGTGCCGGGTTCTGGAGTTGGAGTGACGGTCAAGTCGCCACTAGCGAGGCTCGCGGTTGCCGGAACGCCGTTAACAAAACTGGTGATGGACAGATTGTTCTGCATGATGCCTGAGTATGGTCCGCTCGGCATATTCAACGCTGCCGCAAGGGCCGCGTTGATGTTGCCGAGGACGAACATCCCATTCAGGCCTGCAGTAGTGCCATTGACGACTGCCGTTTCCGGACCGGCAAAGGAGCCGCTGAACAGCGTGCTGCTCGCGAGAGAAACTCCATTAACAGTTCCTCCGGTAGTCGTAACCGTGATGGATCCGCCAGCGTTCCACATGAACGGAGTCGAAGTCGTACCGTTGCCGCCGACGAACGTTCCCGTTGTAAAGGTAAATGTGGCCGGAATGGTAAAGCAGCAAAGCACCGTCGTGCCATTGCGCGAAACCGTCACGTTACTGCTGACAGTTCCAGTCACGACGCCTCCGGCGCCAGTTGCTATAGTTCCGTTCAAATAGTTGAAGTCAATTGCATCTGCCCTCGCAGGCACCGCGGACATCGTGAGTGCCAGCACCCCGATCGCTAGCGCTGCCAGGCTGGGTATTGCCCATCGTTTCATGAACTCCTCCGCATTTCTGGTCGATTAATCGATTAGTCCCCTACACAACCCCCGAAATCTGCGCTCATTCGATGTGAGGCGCGGACGCGACGAGCGGAGGAGAAGAAGTGCTCGCTGCCGGAAAAATGCTCAAACAAAGGACGGATTGGGGCGGTTTGGAATACGAAGCTTGATTCGCCCTGCGACGCGAGTAACGCGCAGTGGAGCGCAATCTTCGGAAAAGACTGGAATTACGGGATGGGTTGCTTCCGAAGAATTACCCGCGCACTGAAAACGCCCGCCGCACATGAAGGCAGTCCGTCTGCAGCGTGGCTTGCAAACATAAGGAATTGTCGATTCTGGAATACTGCGGCCGCGAGGCAAATCTCAGGGATTACCTGTAAGTGCGCTAGAGAGAAAGCAATTTCCGCGCGTTTTCGCCGAGCACTTTTTCCTTGTCGCTTTCCGAGCAGCGTAGCTCCCCGATCGATTGAAGCATCTTGGGGATGCTTCCGATCTGGTGAGGGTAATCGCTCCCGGCCAGGATGTGGTCTATCCCTGCGAAAGAGATCGCCAGCTCGATTGCGGCGTGGTCAAAGTTCACAGTATCGAAATAGAATTTCCTGAGGTAGGCGCTCGGAGCCTGGGCGATGTTCGCCCGGCATTCCGGAAAAGCCTCGTAGCCGCGGTCGAGCCGCTCCGCCAGATAAGGAATCGCCCCGCCCAGATGGCCCAGCACCCAGCGGATTTGCGGAAAGCGTTCTGCCACCCCGCTAAACACTAGGCTGGCTGCAGCCAAAGTTGTATCAAACAGGAATCCGACGAGCGGCATGAGCCAGTAATCAGTCATCGCTTCTACGTTGATCGGGTTCGTCGGATGGATGTAGAGGACGGCTTCGAGTTCGTTTGCCACTTCGTAAAGCCGCCAAAAGCGCTGATCGGAGAGCGCGAGCCCATTAACATTGCTAAACAGCATCGCGCCGCGAAACTTTAGCTGCTCCACAGCGCGTCGAAACTCATCGACCGACGCCTGCGGATCGTTGAGCGGAAGCGTCGTGAGCGGCACGAAGACGCCCGGATAGTCCGAAGCTGCGCGGGCAAAGCAGTCGTTGACCAGCCGCGCGAGCTTCACGGCAACGCCCGGCTCTTCGATGTGCGTGCCCGGAGTGGTCAGGGTGATGATCTGCGTGCTGACTCCGGTTTCGCGGAGCACGTCAGCGCGGTAGGCCAGGTCGCGATGTCCGCGCACGGCCACGTTGTAATCGCCCGGGTAATGCACGCACGGATTGCCGGCAGCGTCATGCGTGATGCGGACGCGGCTTGGGCCGCGCTCGATCGCCTCGATGTATTCCGGCGGATAGTAGTGGTTGTGAAAATCAATTGCGCCCATTCTGCAGTTCTCCCTGCGGCATTCGCCGCGCCCACAGAAAATATACCGGCAGCCCCGGCAAAAGCAGCCCTACGCCGATTGCACTCGTGCGGAAGTCGGCGGAAATCTGAATCCACACGATCCCGAGCGACGCTATGATAAAAGCCAAGGGCAAAACCTTCAGCGGCCCGCGCAAGTACTGCAGTTCAAATGCCGGCCGGCCCACCATTCGATACAGGCCCGCGGCCAGCAACGCAAAAAATATCCACTCGGTGTACACGACGCGCGTAAACAGCTGCCGGTAACTGTTCGTCGCAACCAGCACGCACGACCAGATCCCCTGCGCGAGAATCGCAAAATGCGGAGTCTGCCGCCTCTCGTCCAGCGTTCCCAGCCAACGGAACGCAAGACCATCTCTCGCCATCGCGTAATACACGCGCGGTCCGGCGAGAATGATTCCATTTAGCGATCCCAGCGC
>DASTCZ010000317.1:0-13654 GCA_035710585.1 Candidatus Acidiferrales bacterium
GTCGGCACTGGCGGCACCCCGTCCAGCACGTCTGCAGATTTGCTTGACCAAGTTCTAGCGCCACCAGTCGCCGGCACTCTAACCTCGACCAAAAGCGGCTACAATTTCACCTACGCTCCCGGTGGCTCGGGTGTCCAAAACCAAACCTATTCGATCGAGGCGTGGCCGGTGACAGCGCTGCAGACCGGCATCCGTTACTTCTTTACGGACCAGTCCGGCGTGGTTCGTGCCAATAGCAACGCCAGCGCAACCGCGAGCAGCACACCGATCTAACGAGCCCCCAATCCCCGAACACGAATAACAGGACGCGAATTTCGGTTCGCGTCCTGTAGTCGCTTTAGGCTTGGTCCAGCCGGGCTGTCGGTTGACCACGCGGGACGATTTCAGGCATCCACGCCGAGATGGAAGTCAATTAGCTCGAAAGGGACAAAGACATTGACCCTAAACAAAAGCGGCGATTAGTGAAGGGCCGCGCGCAATTTTGCGACGGCGTCAAGTGCGGCCTCGTTCTTCGGGTCGGTTTCCAGCCCACGTTCGTAGTGCCGAATGGCGTCGTTTGACTTCCCCATCTTTGCAAGGGACTCGGCCAGCCCGAAATGCGCGGCAGAGTCAAACGGATCGATATCAACCGCCTCCTGGAATAGCTTATCGGCGCCGTTTAGTTGCGTCGAATCCAGTGCGATCCGCCCCAGGGCGTCGAGCGCTTCCGACGTGGGTGCTACTGACAGAGACAGGCGGTACTGCTCTGTTGCCTCCTGAACACGTCCTTGGCTCGCACAGAATTTCGCGTATGCGTTGTGCGTTTCGATGTCGAACGGTGCTAGGTCAATCGCTTTCAGGTATTCCCTCTCAGCGGCAGGCGAATCGCCCAAACCGGCCAAGGCATCGGCTAGATGGGCGTGGGCTTTTGGGAAACCGGGCCGGACGTCAACAGCCCGGCGAAAATAGTCAATGGCCTCGGCATAGCGTTTCTCAGTGAGCGCAGCGATTCCGAGATTATCCAAGGCAAAGAAATTCGATGGGTCTTCGGAAAGCGCCTTTGACCACTCTGAGATCGCATCTTTCCTGCGGAAAGTATTCCAGTACATCGCTCCAAGGTCCGAGTGCGCGGTGGCATTGGCGGGGTCTTGCTTCAACATAGCGGCAAAAAGCCGGGGCCCATCGTGCCAAACCGCGTTCCGCGAAATCACGTCGGAGGTAGCCACGAGACACGCCACAGCGGCGGTGGAGGACAATACCGGCCGGAAGATGCGCCACTTCAGTACTGATGCTTTGCCCCATAGGTGCTGGACCAGGCCGGCCGCGAGCCAACAGAATCCGATCGAAGGCAAGTAGAGATATCGCTCGGCAAAGACATTTGACGCCATAACCTTGGCATCAAGAACCGGAAGCAGAGGAAACGCCAGCCATGCGATGGCGAACGCTGCCATACTGCGCCGACGGAGGAGAAAGTAAAGCGCGACGCCGAGCGCGCAAAGGCAAGCCGCGCCTGCCACGAACCGGGGATCAGACGCGCTCATTGTTGTCCGGAACTTGTAAGCTGCTCCCGCAGTGCCGGGCCACACCACTTTCTGCATGTAACTGCCGAACAGCGAGACCGCGGAAAGCACGATTTCGCGAGTGGTCATGTTTGTTCGAACTGAGTTGGCGACGATGCCCGATAAGACGAAGAATCGAAAATACAAGTAGATACCAGACAGCACCCACAAGGGCGATTGGTCCCTGAGATAAGCCGGGAACGGACGAGGATTCGGGCCGAAATAACGCATGAGATCGTAAGCAAACACTATTCCGGGGAATACGACGGCCGGCTCCTTCGAGAGCAGCGCAAGCGCGAAGCACGCGCAGCTCGCTGCCGCCCACCAGCGCCGGCGGGTTGCGCCTTCGAGCTGCAGATAGAACCAGAAGGCCAGGAGCAGGAAGAACGTCATCTGTATGTCCGGCACGGCCGCAACCCAAGCGACAACCTCGGTATGAATCGGGTGAAGCGCGAACCAGAGAACGCTAATCCAAGCCAGAAGCTCCGATTCGAACACGCGTCGCGTGACGAAAAAGAGAAGAATTACAACCGAACAATGCAACAAAACGCTTGCCAGGTGAAACGCGTACGGGACTGGTCCAACCAGCTGGTAGATGAGCAGGTAAGACAGGCTCATCAAGGGACGATAATAGGTGACCGTTGCGTGTTTGACCTGAAACGACCAGACCGAAGTCGTGAAGATCGGGCCGAGAAAGTGAAAGCTGCGAAGGAATGGATTCTCCACAATCTGGTATTGATCGTCGTAGACCAAGCCGTTCCACAGAGTATTGAGGTAGGGAAGAAAGCCCAAAGCGAAGAGAGAGATATACCTTAGCAGCTCAGGGCGAGTAATTGGGCGGCTTAATCCACGGACGCGAGCACCCGGTTTAACTGCGGCGTGAATGACAACGGAAGGGTTCGCCACCCCTTAATTGTAATGAGACTTGTGAGAACGCCGCGATTCTGAATGCGATTGTGTTTCCGAACGCAAAACAAGTTTGAACAGGTTGCCTTGGGGATCAAAAGAAACTGTACGGTGCCTGAAGGAATTAGCCAGCAAGTACGGCAATTAGGAGACGCCACAAGAATGCCACCAAACGACTTTAATGGATCGCGGGCGTTGCGATCGCAGCTCGAGCGACCTTCTCCAGGGGATCTGTGCCTATGTCAGTCTTATAGCCGAGTTCGAACTCTCGAGAAGCGTCAGCGCTGCGTCCTGAATCGGCATAAAGGATCGCAAGCTCGAAATGCGCATGGTGGTCGTAATCGTCCACCTTCTCTGCCTGTTGAAAGTACAATTGCGCGGTCTCTGCGTCGTTCTGTTTGAGCGCGATGTCACCCAACCCGTCAAATGAAGGGCTGTTTAAGTAGACCCGTAGCGCCGCGCGAAACTGTCCGATCGCATCATCGTCGCGCCCCTGCTGAACGCAATATTTCGCGTAGTCGTTTCGCGCGTCTACATCTAGCGGCGCGATCTCAAGCGTTAAGCGGTATTCGGCGTCTGCCTGTGCACTCAACCCCTGTCTTTCGAACGCCTGCGCCCGCCCGTAATGGGCGTCTGAGTATGCCGGGCTGGCTTGGATCGCTTGGTCATAGAATCCAATAGCTTCCGAATAGCGCTTCCGCGCGAGGAACGCATTTCCAAGATTCGAAAGTGCGAGGAAGTCTTTCGGATTGATACTAACCGCGGTGCTCCACTCAACGACCGCCGACTGAATTTGTCCGATTCGTGCATAGGCTGTCCCCAAATCGGTGTGCAGCCACGCCTGCTGCGGGTTCTCTCGTGTGGTAGATTCATAAAACGTAACGTCGTCGTGCCACACGCGGTTTCTCACTACAATTTTATAGGCTAGCAGGAGACATAGGGCTCCGCCGCCTGCCAACGCTGCCCTACGCATCCAGACATCGTTTCGAGATAAGCGGGTTTTGAAGTACAACTCGATAGCTGCCGCTATCAACCAGTAAAACCCTACCGAAGGCAAGTACAGATATCTTTCCGAATAAGAAACGCTGACCATCCATCGCGTATTGAGCGCCGGCATCAGGAATAGAAACATCCATAGGAGTCCGAACCCGGCTCTCACCTTTCGGTTCCACAACAACCACGCCGCGCCGAAAATAGCGGCTACGCAAGCGATCCCTGCAAGGAAATGGGGGTCGAGTAACTGACGAGCAGCTCGAAGATCGTGGACTGCACTCAGATTGAAGGGCCACACGAGCTTGCCGAGGTATTCGCCTGCTAACGCGTTAGCCGTAAGAATCGTTTCGAACCACGGCAAACGCACGTGTACCGGGCGGGCCAACGCTCCAATAATCGCAAACCTGCATACCAGGTATCCGCCAGCGATCCCCCATAACGGAAGATAGCGTGCGAGCTTCGTGCGAAGGAGAGTCGTCGAAGCTCCATCGCGATAAAAATGTTCATATACGGCTGCGACGGCCGGAAACATGATCGAGGGCTCTTTGGATAGCAGTGCGCAAGCAAAGCAAACTGCGAGCAGTGGCCAGGTCCACCAACGTCGTCGCTCCGGTTCGCCTAAATCCAGATAAAACCAAAATGCCGCCAGAACGAATATGGTCATCTGCAAATCTGGAACAGCGGCCACCCAAGCCACGACTTCACTATGAATCGGATAGACAGCGAACAGCACTGCGGTAGTAGTGGCGATCGTTTTGGAACCGAACATTCTTCGCGTCAGAGCGAAAACGAGCAGAACGACGCCGCAATTCATCAGCACATTTAGCAGGTGGTAGGGGTACGCCATTTTTCCGAAGAAATGGTAAACGAACAGATACTGCACCGTCATCAGTGGCCGATAGTAATTGGTCATCGTCTTGGTGCTGATGAACGACCATACGTTGGATCCAAAGATTGCTCCGATGTAGTGAAAGCTGCGGATGTAAGGGTTTTGAAGTACCTGCAGGTTATCGTCGAATACGAAGCCGTTGCCTAGAGTATTAAGGTACGGGACGAGCGCCGCACTTAAAATAATCGTAAAGCGCAGCAATTCAGTACCGGAAATTTCCCGGCGCAATACTCCAGCGGCCGGCTTACATACTCCGGTGACACCTTCCATTGCGGAGACTTCTTCCATGTTTTCATTGTAGAAAACACGCGGAAGTCTTTCATTGGTACTGATGGCTTGCGTTGCCCAAAGCCAAACCACAAATCTTTCGGTGGCGCGAGGTCAGCCCGGGGTCCTCTTCTTCTCTTAGCCCGTCGTGAGACCCTAGCGCTGTCGGCTAGAAGCTGCTATTCTGTTCGGGCGGTAAACTAGCGTCGGGGTAGCACTGAGGGCTTCCCCCAAAGCCCTGGGCCTAAAGCCACAGGACCACTCTGAAGGAGCGCGTGCAGTCGCCCCGGGGGGCATTTGTGAATCGTCGTCAGCGCGGATTCTCACTTCTCGAACTCATCATCGTTTTGGCCATCATCGCGATCATCACCATGATCGCTATCCCGAACGTGCGCCATATCCATATGCAGGCGCAGGAAACGTCCGCCTTGAAGTCGATCGATACAATGCGGACGGCTTTGCAAGCCTACGAAGCGTCGTATGGAACGTTTCCGAAACAGCAGTCCGACCTCGGTCCCCCGAACGGTGCGCCGCCCTCGAAGACCGCTGCGGACCTGCTCGACTCGGTTATGGCGCCTTCAGGCGGAGCGCCAGCGCAGAAAGACGGATACGTCATCCGCTACACCGCGGGGCCCGCCGATGACGCGGGCAATGTTCTGACTTTTTCTGTGACCGCAGATCCGGCCGCTGCCAATGTAAGCGGCGTGAAACGCTACTTCACGGACCAGAACAATACGATTCATTTCACGATGGACGGTTCTCCAGCCACGGCGCTCAGCCCGCCGGTCCACTAAAGACGCAGGAGCAAGCAATTCGCAGGTTTTCTCGACACTTCCTAATTAGCGGGTTGAGTATCGCGCTGTGCGTCTGCACATTTCATGTCGCTAGCTCCTTTGCTCAAGGGGCCGCCGTGCGTCCGGGCCCAGATGCAGGCACGATCGTTCACTCTCTTGAAGCGCGATACCACAGCGCCAAGACCCTGAAGGCGGTCTTTCTTGAACGCTACAGCGAGGGCCGCAATTCCGTGCGTGCCGAAAGCGGAACAGCATACTTTTCTCGACCGGGGCGAATGCGATGGGAATATGAATCGCCCGAAAGCAAACTTTTTTTGAGCGATGGCCGAACCGTTTGGTTTTACGTGCCGTCTGATCATACGGTGACGCGCGCTCCGGTGAAGGAATCGACCGACTGGCGCACGCCTCTCGCGCTGCTGACGGGGAAGGCCGATATCCGAAAGCTCTGCAGTAAGGTTGAAATCTTTACAAATCCCTCGGGCGCAAAATCGACGGATGTCACTTTGAGCTGTACCCCTCGCGGTCTGGATAAGGGAAGCGCCAACCAAAATTCGGCGGGTCAGCCACTCACGCCAGGGTCGAGCGGGGATGTTCGACAAATCCTGCTCGTCGTTGACCCGGCTACTTCCTGGCTTTCGTCCGTTTTGATTCGGCAGACAGGAGGAGTTGAGCTTGAGTACAGGTTCGGAAATTGGGAGGAGAATTTGCCCCTCCAAGAGGCGCTATTTCACTTCGCCGCTCCAAAAGGCGTCGCGATCGTCGATGCCACTGCGATTTCGGCCTCGGGAAGGTGAACGCAGCTGATGGGCGTGAGTACTGATACCGCCATTCGGACAGGACCTGCATCTTAACCCGAACGGCTCTCGGCTTCCGGTGCGCCGCGAAAATCCCCCCTTCTCAACGACGGCTCCGAGCTGGACGGAGCGAGTTTTTACGAATGCTGGGTTTTCATCTACGTGTCACACACTTGCGTTAGGTTAGAGACGCGCCTTTGGTTGGAGTAGACTGCAAACGTGGCGGAATATGTCTGTAAAGTAGCCGACGCCTCGGGACGGGTGTTTTCCGAGGTCGAAGCGGCTCAATCCATTGACGAAGCCCGGCAGAAGCTCGCCGACCGCGGGCTCTACGTGTACAACGTCCGGGCGCAGCAGGGGATCCTCGCCGGAGTGCTCTCAAGGCAGCGGAAAAAAGTCATCCAAGGTGAAGAATTTCTGGTGTTTAACCAGCAGTTCAACACCCTGATCAAGGCGGGCCTGCCGATCCTGAAAGCGCTGGATTTGCTCACGGAACGCGCCGGTTCAGAAAAGCTTAGGCCAATGTTGGCGGAGGTACGGCAGCGAGTGCGCGACGGGGAACTTCTCTCCGAAGCGCTCGAGCAGCAGGGCAGTTTCCCCAAGGTTTACAACACGACGGTTCTGGCCGGCGAAAAGAGCGGCGACCTGCCCGGCGTGCTGGAGCACTACATCGCGTACCAGCGGGTCAGCACAGGCCTTCGAAAAAAGCTGATCGGCGCGATTATTTACCCGATTTTTCTGATTGTTACCGCAATCGCGATCGTCAGTTACATCGTGACGTACGTGATTCCGCAGTTTGCCAAGCTCTATCAGGATATGGACGTCGTTCTACCTCTTCCCACGAGGATCATGGTCGCGATCGCGGTGGAATTCCGCCCGTATGTAATCGGCGGAGTCGTCACGCTGGTGGTGCTCGCAGTCGCCATCTATTGGTGGTCACGGACAGAAGCGGGAGGAGTGGCCTCAGACAAGATCCGCCTGAAGCTGCCATATCTCGGCGACACGTGGGTGAAATTTCAGATATCGCAGGTCATGCGCACTCTTTCTACGCTGCTTACCGGCGGCACGCCTCTCGTGCAGGCGTTGGCTACGACTGCAGACGCGGCGACCAGCCGGCTAATTGCTGATGGCATTCGCCAATCCGCTCAGTCGGTAAAGGAAGGGCAATCGCTCCGAGCCGCGCTCGGTTCGACAGGACTTTTTCCGGAGCTCGCGCTCGAAATGGTGGAAGTAGGCGAAGCCAGCGGCGCGTTGCCTCCGATGCTTGTGAGCGTCGCCGATCTATTCGAAGACGATGTGAACACGCGCGTCGCGCGCGCAATCTCTTTTGTCGAGCCGGCCATACTTGTCTTCATGGCCATCATCGTACTTTTTATTCTCGTGTCGCTGTATCTGCCGATATTCAGTTTCGGCATGAATGCCAAGCCGGCTGGCGGGTAGACATTTATGGTTGAACACAACGTAGCTGCACCAATCCTGCTTGACGATTCCGCCGAGCGCGAAACCTCGAATCGGCTCGCACAGCGATACCGCTGCCAATTCGTCGATCTCCGCGAGCAGCGCATCGATCCCGAACTTTTCCGCAGCATTCCGGCGGAGCTGATGTTCCGGTTCAATTTCGTGCCGCTGGAAACGAAAGATAATTCGCTGATGGTTGCTGTCGCAGATCCCGCGCAAGTGCTTCTGAGCGACGAGCTGCCGCTACTGCTCGGCAAAAAGCTGGTCGTGAAAGTCGCGACGACGTCGCAGATCGGCGATTTGCTCAAGCGGACGGAGCAATCCCAGCGCGTTCTGGAGCAGGCGACCGAGGCTTTCACGCTACAAGTCGTCGGCGACGAGGATGAAGGCGAAGACACGATCTCCGCCGACCGCCTGACGAGTGACACGGCGGTAAATCCCGTTGTCCGCCTGGTCGATACGATCATTTTCACCGCGCTGGAGCGGCGCGCGAGCGACGTCCACATCGAAGCGCGCGATATTGAAGTGGTCGTGAAGTACAGAATTGACGGCGTCTTGCAGTACGCAATGTCGCCGATCGCCAAGGATTGGCATTCGACGATTCTCTCGAGAATCAAGGTGATGAGCGATCTCGATATTGCTGAGCGCCGCGTGCCACAGGACGGCCGATTTCGCGTTCGTTATAAAAGCCGCTTCGTTGATTTTCGCGTTTCGATCATGCCGTCGATCCACGGCGAAGACGCAGTTCTTCGCGTGCTGGATAAAGAGACGCTCTCCGAGAAATTCCGGAATCTGAGCCTCGATGTCGTCGGCTTCGGCGCGAATGACATCGAAAAGTTCCGCCGTTACATCCAGGAACCCTACGGTATGGTGCTCGTCACCGGTCCGACCGGCTCAGGCAAAACGACTACGCTCTACGCCGCGATCAACGAGATAAAGACCGACGAAGACAAGATCATCACGATTGAAGATCCCGTTGAATATCAGGTGCGAGGCATTACGCAGATTCCGGTCAACGAAAAGAAGGGCTTAACTTTCGCCCGCGGATTGCGCTCGATTCTGCGTCACGACCCCGACAAAATCATGGTCGGCGAAATTCGCGACCAGGAGACCGCGCAGATCGCGATCCAATCCGCTCTCACCGGCCACCTCGTCTTTACGACAGTTCACGCAAATAACGTCACCGACGTTATAGGCCGCTTCATCAACATGGGCGTCGAGCCGTACAATTTCGTTTCCGCTCTCAATTGCATTCTCGCCCAGCGGCTCGTGCGCCTGATTTGCACTCACTGCAAGAAACTGGCGCGCCCGACGCCCGAGGAATTGAAAGCATCTGCGCTCGAGCCGGATGTGTGGGCAAATATCGCGATTGCGCAGGGAACCGGTTGCCTGGAATGCTCGGGGACGGGATACCATGGCCGGGCCGCCATTGCGGAATTGCTCGATCTGACCGATGAAATTCGGGAGATGATCATCAATCGCCGGCCGACGTCGGAAATCAAGCGTGTAGCGAAAGCGCAAGGCATGACGTTTCTGCGCGATTCGGGCCTGGCGAAAGTACGAGCCGGGGAAACCACCCTGCGGGAAATCAACAAGGTGACTTTCATTGAGTAGCGTGCCTGGATTTCGGCAGGGAATTTATCGCAGCACGATGATCCGGCGTCTCGCCCGGGTGCTGGACGCAAATCCGCATCCTCTCGTGGCCTGCGAAATCGCGCCCAATCACATCGCGGCAGCGCGATGGCGCCGAGGAACGTATAGCCTCGACGACTACGCTGTGGCTCCATTTCCACCTGAAGCTCTCCGGCCGTCCGCCGTCGAAAGCAATCTGATCGATGCCGCGGCCATCACCACCGCGATGGAGAGCGTGCTCTCCAAGGTCGGCGCGCGCGGTCAGACGATCGCGCTCATGGTTCCGGACGCCGTCATTCGAGTTTTCGTGCTTCATTTCGACGTGTTTCCACGTTCGTCGTCCGAAGCGATCCCGATGCTGCGCTGGCGGCTGAAAAAGAGCGTACCCTTCGAATCGGAAGAAACGCTGATCTCGTATATGCGGCAGACGCCCCGCGATGAGGGCGTTGATATCGTCACGGCGCTGGCCCGGCTCCGCATCATTCGCGAGTACGAATCCTTGGCAGAGTCACTCGGATTGCAGGCCGGGGTGCTCATGAGCTCCACACTCGCAACCCTGCCCCTATTGAACGATCAGGGGCCATCGATGTTGGCAAGAATTTCGGGCCGGATGCTCACCACCGCGATCGCTCGCGAAGGAATCTTGTGCGGATATCGGACCACGGAATTGCCGGCGGAGCTCGTGATCCTGCAGCCCCGCGCGCTGCTCGACGAGATATTCCCGGTCGCGGCTTACTACCAGGACGCATGGAGCGAGGGGCTGCAAGCGGTCCAGCTATCGGGATTCGGCACTCGCATGAGAGAATTTAAGGACGCGATCGAATCCGAATTGCCCAATTGCAAGGTCTCTGGCCTGATCTCCAGTGCGCTGCAGGATGGCCGCATCAGCGCCGATATGAACTCGCTCGCAGAGGATGAGTTGGACACGATGCTGGGCTGGAGCATGAATCGAGGAGCTTAGAAGCAGGGAAGCGTTGAATGCGCATTAAACTCAATGTCGCCACTCGGCCGCTCGAAAACGAGCGCCGCTTTATTTTCGGAGCAGTGGTGCTCGGCACGATTGCCGTTTTGGCTTTCGGGCTTTTGCTTACGCGAGCGCTCAATGTAAGCAGAGAAGCGCGCCGTCAACGCGCGCAGTTGAGCCAATTGCGCGAGGAGATCGCGAACATTGACCGCCAGCGTGCCGAGATGCAGACGTTTTTCAGCGGGCGGGACATTCAGCGCGTCACGGACCGGGCGAAGTTCCTGAACAATCTGATCGATCAGCGTAGCTTTCCCTGGACACGGATTTTTATGGACCTGGAGAACGTGCTGCCGGAAGGCGTGCGCATCGTGACGATTTCGCCAAAACTCGGCAATGGCCACATCGAGCTGCGCCTGCTGATCGGGGCGGCTTCCGATGAAGACCGCTTGAAATTTCTTCGCACGCTGGAGTCTTCGCGGTCGTTTTCTCACGTTCAACTACTTTCCGAGCTTCATCAGCAGCGGCAAAACGACCCCGATAAGGTCTATCTCGAAATTATCGCCTGGTACGCGGTGAGCTGAACGATGATCGTCACCTCCAAAGGACGCCGCACGGCGGTTCAGATCATGATCCTCATCGTGATGATCGCGGATCTCGTACTGGTAGGCATCAATTGGAAGCTCAGTTTGACGCCTTCGACTACGGGAGAAGAATTGCGCACGCTCGAAAAAGAGCGCGATTTGATGAATCTGGACCTGAAAAACGCGCAATCCATTCGCCGCGATCTCCCGGAAGTTCAGAAGCAATGCGACGAATTTTTCGAGAAGGAACTGCATCCCATGGACGGCGGCTACTCGCTGATCGTCTCCGATCTCAGCACCATCGCCCGTGATTCCGGTCTGCAGATCAGTGCCGCGCGTTTCAATCAGCACGGCGCCGAAAGCCACGGCGTCAACGAGCTTTCAATCGTACTCACCATGGAAGGGCCGTATCCAAGCTTGGTAAGCTTCATCAACGCGTTGGAGCGCTCGGGAAACTTTTATCTGCTGGACAGCCTGGCTCTCGATTCCAGCAACAATGGCTTGCTCCGGCTGAGTCTGGATTTGAGGACGTATTTCCGCTCATGACGCCAAAGACGCGAAACGAGACGATTTTTCTGGCTGCGCTTCTTCTAGGAATCGTGGTGCTCTATTTCGTCTACTTTCGCCAAGGTTCGAACTCATCAAACGATGTGGCAGCTTCGACTGACATCAAATTTCAGCCCATCGGAGTGGAAAATCCGGCGCTAAAACTCGACAAACTACGCAAACTGCATCAAGTGGAATATACCGGGCGGCACCGGAATATATTCAGCGAAACTCCGCCTCCTCCCGCCGCGGACATACGACCGGGCCGGCCAAGAGTGGGGCCTGAAGTCCCGCCGCCTCCGCCTCCGCTCACGGTCGATGTGAAGTTTTATGGCTATGTGGACGACCCCTCGACCGGTCAGCGACGAGCGTTTTTCACAAATGGCGACGATGTATTTATCGTCTCCGCTGACCAGCTCCTGGAGAACCGCTACCGTCTCCTGCGCATTGGCAACGACAGCGCCGACGTCGAAGAAGTCAGCACCGGCCGCCGCGCAACACTCGCGATGGTACAGCCCGACCAGACACAATGAGGTCTTCAAAGCAAGAACGCGGTTATGCGCTCCTGGCCGTCATGTTTCTCGGCCTTCTGCTCGCGCTGGCTGCCGCCACGGCGTCGCTGAGCAGCCTTACCGAGGGCCGCCGAGAACGGGAAGACGAGATGATCTGGCGCGGGAATCAGTATGTTCGCGCGATCCAGCTGTACTACCGGAAAAATGGCCGCTTCCCGAAGGATCTTGAGGATCTCACGAAGATTGACCCCGGCCAGCCCCGCCTCCTCCGAAAAGTCTACAAGGATCCGATGAACAAAGAGGACGGAAGCTGGCGCCTGATCTATATGGGCCCGGGTGGACAGCTTTTCGGCAGCGTCATGCACTCCACGCTCACCGGCTTTACTGCCCAAACGGGCCAAGGAGCGCAAGGAGGCGCGCAGGACCTCACAAACGCTCCCCAAGGCGCGCCTGCGGCGCCTGGAGCGCCGATTTCAGGGCCTGCCGCTCAGAATCCAGCGCCACCGGCGCCAGCCAATCCTGAGGGCGGCAACGCCGACAGCGGCACCATCGTGGAAGGCCAAATGGTCGGCGGGAGTCTTGTCGGCGTCGCGAGCAAAGTGAAGAATTCATCGATCAAAGTCTTTCAGGATGGCCACAGCTATTTCGAGTGGGAATTCATCTGGAATCCCACTGCAGGCGGGGCTGGAACAGTAATTCCTCCGGGTGTACAAGGTGTTGGGGGCGGTCCCGGTCCTCAGGCTCCTGGCGGACCAGGAGGTCCGGGAGGACTAATTCCACAGTCCCCGCCGTCGACGGGACCTCCGCGCGGCCCGGGCAACTAGCCAGTCACTTTCGAGAATTTCCTGAAACTATTTTTGGACCGCTGCAGTCACAGCGTTCGAATGGCCTTGCGGCGCAGGTGCAGGATTCTTGGTGTGTGAGGTCACGCGCTGAATGTAATTGCGCGTCTCGCGAAAGGGCGGCACGCCGTTATATTGCGTCACGCGCTCAGGCCCTGCGTTGTAGGCAGCCAGCGCAAGCGACAAGTTCCCTTTGTAGCGGTCGAGCAGTTCCCGCAGGTATTTCGCCCCCGCCTCAATGTTCTGTGCAGGGTCAAATGGATTCCGCACCGCAAGCCTCGAAGAAGTTCCCGGCATCAGCTGCATCAATCCCTGCGCATTCTTCGTGGAAACCGCCCGCGCATCGAAATTCGATTCGGCGCGAATCACGCTCGCGAGAAGTGCCACGTCGAGCGAGTATTTCTTCGCCGCTTGCCGGATCAACTCTGCGAACGGAACGGATAGCTCTGTCTCGGGAGCCAGACCGGGCCGTTCCGGAAAAATGTCCTCCGGTTCGAACCGCACGATTTCATCCGCAGGCATGTCTACCGTGCCGCCCGCGATGCGAAGCCGCGTCGTCGGCCCTAGCTGCTCGTACCCGTAGACATGCAGGCGGGAGCCATTGCGGAGCACGGCGTAATCGGCGAATACTGCCGGCGCGATCGCGCAAAACGCTGCCGACGCCACCAGCACGCGGAGCTTCATGCCGCACCGCCGATTGCATACTCTTTGATCGCGGCCGCGACTCCGCCATCGTCGTTGCTCAGTGTTGTTCGCCAGCCGGAATTCTTCAGGTCGTCAACGCAATTCGCCATCACCACAGGAGTGCCGGCGAATTCGAGCATCTCGCGGTCGTTGTGGTTGTCGCCGATGGCCATAGTTTCATCGCGCGAGTAGCCTTGGCGCGCGGCCCATTCGGCGAGCGTCGCGCCTTTTGATACCTGTTCGTTGGCCACGTC
>DASTCZ010000318.1:0-3637 GCA_035710585.1 Candidatus Acidiferrales bacterium
CGGCAAGAAAATGCGCGACGCCGCTGGTGGCGTTGTGGGTCATCGCGCCGCCGAGCTGCTGTTTGGTGACTTCCTCGTGCGTCACGGTCTTGATGACGTCCGGACCGGTGACAAACATGTAGGAAGTATCGCGCGTCATGAAAATGAAATCGGTGATGGCCGGCGAATACACCGCCCCGCCTGCGCATGGGCCCATGATGGCGCTGATCTGGGGAATGACACCGCTCGAAAGCGTGTTACGCAAAAAAATATCGGCGTAACCGGCAAGCGACATCACGCCTTCCTGAATACGCGCTCCACCTGAATCATTGAGGCCAATGACCGGCGCGCCATTGCGCGCGGCCAGATCCATGATCTTGCAGATTTTTTGAGCGTTGGACTCTGAAAGAGAGCCGCCAAACACCGTGAAATCCTGCGCGAAAAGATAGACGAGGCGACCTTCGATGCGGCCGAAGCCGGTGATGAAGCCGTCGCCGACGGGCCGCTGCTCTTCCATGCCGAAATCGGTGGAGTGGTGGCGGACGAACTTATCGAGTTCCTCGAAAGTGCCTTCATCGCAGAGCAGATCGATGCGCTCGCGCGCGGAGAGTTTTCCTGCTTTGTGTTCGCGCTCGCGACGTTCGGGGCCGCCGCCTGCTTCCGCTTCAGCATTCATGCGGCGCAGATGGTCGAGTTTGTCCTCGTGGGGCACGGTTTGCCGCGGCGCAGCCATCAGCGATCGATCTTCAGACCAATGGGTCCGATGTATTCCGATTGCGGGCGGATCAAGTGATCTTCGGCGTGCTGCTCGATTACGTGCGCGCACCATCCTGCCACGCGTCCGCACGCAAACATCGCGACGAATTGAGTAGGCTCGAGGCCGATGCCCTGCAGAACGAGCGCGGTGTAGAACTCGACGTTGGTGCGCAGATTGCGGCCCGGCTTCACTTCGGCGAGCACACGCAGCGCGGTCTGTTCGACATCGCGGGCAAGATCAAAGAGGTGGCGATTTTCAAGCTGTGCGCCGGACATTTTTTCGGCGACGCGGCTCAAAACTTCTGCGCGGGGATCTCGCACGCGGTAGACGCGATGGCCGAAACCCATGATGCGGCGGCCTTGCGCAATTTCGTTGCGAATCCAGGATTCGGCGCGATCGGCGGTTTTGATGTCGTGCAACATATCGAGGACCGGGCCGGGAGCGCCGCCGTGAAGAGGACCTTTCAGCGCGCCGAGGGCGCCGGTGACCGAACTGACCATATCGGAGCGGGTGCTGGCGATGACGCGCGCGGTGAAGGTGGACGCGTTCATGCCGTGATCCATCACAGTAACCCAATAGGTGTCGAGCGCCTGCGCGGCCACCGGATCCGGCTCGCGGCCGTGGACCATGTAGAGAAAATTCGCGGCGAGCGACAAGTCCTTGCGCGGAGCGAGCGGCTGCTGGCCCTTGGCGATGCGCGCGTGCGCGGCGACGACTGTTGGGAAGCACGCGGTGAGGCGCATGGCGGCGGCAAAGTCGGCGTCGGGAGTGATGGCGTTCGGATCTTTCAAGCCGAGCGAAAGAGTGGCGCTGGCCATGCGGAGCGCGTCGATCGGCGGCGCCTTTGCGGCGGCGCGAAGGATTTCGAGGGTAAGCGGCTGCAGTTCGCGGAACTCAGCCATTTCCGCGGAGAGGTTTTTCAGCTCGACTTTATCGGGAAGGCGTCCGCGCCAGAGCAAATGCGCGACTTGTTCAAAGGTAGCGTGGCCAGCGAGCTCTTCGATGGAATAACCGCCGACGATCAGGACACCGTTTTGTCCGTCAACGTGGCTCAACCGCGTCTGCGCGGCGACAACTCCCTCGAGTCCGCGCGGCGCGGAGGATGTGGGCGTCATTCAATCTCCCTGCGAACTATTGAGAGTGCCACAACGAGCAAGCGCGCGGCAAGCGCAGGCGCGTAAAGAGGAGGAACAATTAATGATGAAAATGCGTCAAAAGAACCGCATCACCTGAGTTGCGGCCGCGGGCGACGACGAGCCGCTTGCCATCCGGCGCCCAGGCAAACATCCAGATTTCCTCGGAGCTGAAATGCGTGAGCTGCCTTGGCGCGCCCACCGCCTTCAGCGACTTGTCGATCGGCTGCACGTACAGATTCGATGCGCCGTTGTCGTCCACACCGTAGACGATCCCCCGGCCATCGGGCATCCAGCCGACCAGGAGATTGCGCGTGATGTCAAACGTACCAGCCGGCGGCACGATGATTCCCGCCACCTTTGCGTCCTTCACAGAAATTATGTCGATTTGCGAAGACGTGTTGTCCGGCCGCAGCGTGGAAGCCGCGATAAGAGTGCCGTCCGGAGAGATCGCTGGAATAAAAGTCCAGCTCCTTTCGCCAAGCTCGGGAGCAAGGGGCGCCACATCGTCCGAGCCGGGCGAGATTTTTTTCAGCAGGCTTGTGCCTTGCAGTTGCGAGAGAAAAATGACGGTCTTGCCGTCGGGCGTGCAAACCGCTGGACCATCCGAAATACCGTGCGTCAACTGCCTCGCGCCAGAGCCGTCGACGTTTGCCTCCCAGACGCTGTTTCCGGCGCCGGAGTTCAAAGTAAAAACAATTTTCGATGCGCCGCACCACGCAGGACCTGAAACATATCCATCCGCGCTCAATTGCAGGTCGCGCGCCTGCGATCCGTCGGCCTCCGAAATCGCCAGCCTCTGCCGCCCGGCGGTGTAATAGGTGTAGATAAGTTGACCGGTATTCGTCCAGGCCAAGCCTCCGTGTCCCTGTGCATCGCCGTTCATCACTGGAAGCGGTTGTTCGGCGCCGAGCGTCTGATCTTTCCCGGCCGTAAGCGAATACAGCGACGAGCGCGGCGCGAAGTTCAGAACGAGCATTGTCTTTCCATCCGCCGTGATCGAGGGGTCCCCGTACCGGTTCAGGTCGTTGGTGATGCGCATGAACTGCCCTGTCGTCGCAGAGAGCAAATACAGCTGGTCGTTGCGTGCCACCGAATCCGGCACGCGGCGGCTTACGATCAGATTCTCGCTGTCCGGCATCCATGCTTCGCTGGAGGAGTACTCTGCAGCTTCAGCAGGCACGGCAGTCTCCTTGCCGCTGTTTGGGTCGACGATGACTACCTGCGCGCGCGCGCTCCCCGCTTTTTCCAGAACGCGGACCGCGATTTTCTTCCCGTCGGGCGACCATGCAGGAAACTGCAGGTCGAACGGCGCCTTCATCGAATGCGTCGCCAGAGCGCGCTCACCCGAACCGTCCATATTCGCGAGATAGAGACCGCTCTTGTCACGAAGCGAATCCTGACGGATGTATGCCATCCTTTTTCCGTCGGGAGAAAACGAGGCCGTGCTGTCTACGTCGAAGACGACCTGCTGTGGCGTGCCGCCGAGGCTGGGGACTTTGAAGAGCGCTCCGTAACCGCTGTTCACGCGGCGCGTGAAATAGAGGTAGTTCCCGTCGGGCGTGAACGAAACGCCGACGATGGCGAGATTCGACGGAGGCGTGACTTGGACCGCACTGTTCGTCGCTACCTGCCGAACCCACAGGCTTTCGCCGGATTTGTCGGTCGCTGAATAAGCGACCCATTTGCCGTCGGAGGAAATCCGCGCGACACCGATATTTCCGGTTGAAGTAAACGGAGAAATCACCATGTTGGCGGTGGTGATTTC
>DASTCZ010000319.1:0-8935 GCA_035710585.1 Candidatus Acidiferrales bacterium
TCCAAATTGCGTGAGCACCACAACCGCGGTCTGCGGAAAGCTCTCGCGCACGTGGCGAAGCAACTCGAGTCCGCCAAGCCTCGGCACTTTCAGGTCTGTGAGAACGATGTCGATCGGGTTCGCCTCCAGGACCTCCAACGCCTCCTCCGTGGTTGAAACGCTGCGGCTGCGCAGCCCCGCATCTTCCGCGAAATCCGCGCAGATCCTTCGCATCGCGTCTTCGTCATCAACAATCAGGACGGACGGAGAGAGTGGTCCACTCTCCATGCCGTGGTTCTGTGGCATGTTCAAGGCGCTTGTTCCTTTTTCCGTCATTTGAGCACGAACGGTTCCATTTCAGTCCCGGCTCTCGCAGCCACACCGGGAAATCTCGCGGATCGTAGTTTATTCGAGAATTTAGTACTGACTTAGGTAACAAGTCAAGGAATGTTCGCTCTGTCCGGCGGTAACGCCGTATAGGAAGGAGGGATTTCTACTCGACGAATCGACAGGCGAGTTCCATTTTGGAACCCGCCTGTCGCAACAATTCCTGATTCGGAACCAAACCCTATTGCTTTACGCTGACCGTCAGCGGCGCCGTCAGTTTGAACGCGAATACAGTCTCCGTTCCGAATGCGACATCTTTTTTTCCTGTCGCAGCGGCCGCTCCCGTGCCTGCCGCAGCTCCCGCGCCGGCGCCAATCGCTGCGCCCTTTCCGCCGCCTGCGAGCGCGCCGATGATGGCTCCCGCCGCCGCTCCGCCACCGATCCCCACGGCGTTACGCTGTCCGTGCGTATCTCCCTTGCGGCTTACGGAGCTTGTCTGGACCGCCTGACCTTCGACGGATGTCAGCCTCATGGCCAAAAATGCCGGGGTCTTCAGGTGTCCTGAAGCAGTCGCTTGCGTCACTTTTCCGTGGACACGCGCGCCCTTGAGAATCACCGTCGCTCCATCCGCCGAAACCGACCGCGCAACTCTCCCTGTGAACTCGTCTCCGGCGTGGCTGTCCTTGCTCGAAAGCACCTGGTCGAGCGTGATGCTGATGGCCGTCCCCGCAGGCAGCGTGACGTCACGCGTAGTGGGTGCCGGCGGAGGCGCCGGCGCGGGCGCTGAGGGCTGCGCCGCAGCGGAGCCCGTCGGGGCAGCCGAGCTCGCAGGCTGCGAACTCGCCGTCGAACTCTGGTCCGGCGCCTTTGAACAACCGGCGATTCCCGCCCCCAGAAACAGCGCGGCCACCAGCAACGCGCGCACTTCTCTCTGTGAATTCATCGGAGTTCCTCCTCGGATTGAGAATGGCCGGGCGACCTGAAACGGGCTTCTGTTAAGCAATTATCCTCGCAGAACGCGCGGATTTCCACTCCCCGCCGCGTAGGCTTCGCCCCGAGAGTAATTGTTTTCTAATTCAGCGGTCGGTGTGCCGCGGTTATGGCCGCGCTTCGTAAATCAGGTTAAACGGAGTCTCGGTCGCGCGACGGAATCGCGTGAACCCGGCCTGCATCACCACGTCGCGAATGCGCGGCTCCCCCGCCTGTGCGCCGAGTGCGAGCCCGACTTCCTGCGCCTTGGAGCAAGGCGTGCACAGCAGCGTCGAAGCCGAATAAAACGCACGGCCGATGGGATTCAAATTATCCTCGAGCTTGTCCTTTGCGAAGGGCTCGACGATCATCCACGTTCCATCCTTGGCCATTGATTCGCGAACGTGTTTCGCCGCGCCCACGGGATCGCCCATATCGTGCAGGCAATCGAAGAAAGTCACGAAGTCGAAGTCCTTGCCCGGGTAATTCTTCGCCGAAGCCGCCGAAAATTCCGTGTTATTCGAAACGCCGGCTTTCTTCGCGCGCTCCTTCGCGGCGTCGATCGAGCCCTGATGGTAATCGAAGCCGACAAAAGAAGAGGCCGGAAACGCCTGCGCCATCAGCACGGTGGATGCACCATGGCCGCAACCGACGTCCGCCACCCGGCCGCCTTTGCGCAGCTTGGCTTCGACTCCCTCGAGAGCGGGAATCCATGCCTTGATCAAATTCGCCGCATAGCCCGGACGGAAAAACCGCTCGGTGCCGACGAAAAGTTCGGGGTGATGTTCGTGCCATCCGAAGCCTTTGCCGGTCCTGAAAACATCGGTGATTTGATCGACGGAGCGAGTGGAAGCCAGCGCGAGCTGAAACGCGCCCGGCAGGAACGCGGGGCTGTTCTCATCGGCGAGAATGAAAGCCTGCTCTTCGCTCAGGCTGAATTTTCCGCTCGCCGCGTCGTAGGTGATGTAGCCGCCGGCAGCCTGGCCCGAAAGCCATTCGCGGACATACCGTTCATTTGTACCGGTTTTTTTTGCAAGTTCGGCGGGCGTCATCGCGCCGCCCTCGTTGAGCGCCTTGTAGAGGCCGAGCCGGTCGCCGATGGCCACCAGCGCTGCGTGGAATGTCGCGCCAAAATCGTTGAGTCCTTTTCCGAGAAGCTGATCCAGCTTCTGCATGTCGAGCGCCATATTTGTCCTCCAGACGGGGTGTTCTGATGCCGGGCTTTAGGTGGAAGGAAACTCTAGCACAAGCCGCGCCTTGCGCAACTCGCGGCTGTCAGGCGCGGGGTTTCTGCCCGAATTAAGTGCGGACCGGCGTCAACAGCAGCGGCATTCCCAGCTTGCGAGAGTAATGCGGACGGAAACGCTCCGTGTTATAGAGTTTTTCGACGTCCACACGTACCGCGCCGAGCTTTGGATCCGGAATGGGTGCATGCGCGTACTTGCCTTCCTGAATCGCCACCATCCGGCCGTGTACACCTTCGCGAAGCAGGTCCATGGCCACGTTCGCAAAAGTGATCGCGACCATTTCGTCCAGCGCGTCCGGCTCACCGCTGCGCAAATCGTAAGTCAGGTCGCTTGAAATCGTCTCCACCTTCGTGCGCTTCTTGATCTCATCCGACAGCGACTCTCCAATGTCCACTTTTTTCCGGTGGCCATACGCGTCGGCTTCGCCATATTCCTGCACCGAATGGCCCTTCCAGGTAGCGCCCTCCGAAGCGATCACCAGCGAATACCGGCTGGGATTGTTCTTACGGTCTTCGTAGAGCAACTGGATAAGCTTCTCGAGATCGAACGGGCATTCCGGAATCACGCAGCGCACAGAAGTAACGTACGCGGTGTAGAGCGCCGAAAACCCCGCGTCGCGTCCGAAGATGCGGAACACCCCGATGCGTTCATGCGAGCCTAGCGTTGTCCGCTGCCGCGTGATCAGCTCCTTGGCTCGCGTGATAGCCGTGGAAAAGCCGATGCAGTACTCAGTTCCCCGGACATCGTTGTCCATCGTCTTCGGAATCCCGATTACGCGCACGCCCTTCTGATCCAGCACGTGCGCGAAGCTCAGCGTGTCGTCCCCGCCGATGACCACGAGATCGTCGATCCCGAGCCTCGCAAGATTCGCAAGCACGATGGGAGTCAAGTCCCACTCGTCTTCGCCCGTCTTCAATTTTTCCAGCTGCTCGGACGTGAGGTGCGATGGCAGGCGCGACTTCGACATCTTTTTCGGATTCACGCGCGAAGTGTGCAGCATCGTTCCGCCGGTGCGATCGATATTGCGCGTATTGAAGCGGTCGAGCGGCCGGATGTACTCCGTATCGATGCCGGTGCCGGGCAGCATGTGCGTGAGGCCCTGCCAGCCGCGCCGGATGCCCAGCACTTCCATGCCGATTTCCGTGGATTTGTAGACGACGCTCTTGATGACGGGGTTGAGGCCGGGAACGTCGCCTCCGCCGGTCAGGATTCCAATGCGTCTCGCGCGATCCATCCCCACTCTCCAGAGGTCAATCGTACACGATGCGCGGAAGGGTCGCGAGTTAAGGGAAAGTTACTCGGATTGCGGCTCGGGAACGCCGATCACCTGGACGTGGACGTTCCGCGTGCGCGGGCCATCCAGCTCGGCAAAGATTACGCTCTGCCAATTCCCCAGCGCCAGCGCGCCATTTTCCACCGGGAGCGTCAGCGTGTGTCCCAGCAGCATCGCGCGCAGGTGCGACGCCGCGTTTTTGCGGTCGCATTCCGATAGGCGCGGGTCGTTGTGCCGGAAATAATCGAACTTGCCGACGATGCGCTCCAGAAACGACTTGATGTCGTCCATCAGCGCTTGCTGGAATTCATTGATGAAAACCGCGGTGGTGGTGTGCAGCGACTGCACGATCACCATTCCGGCCTTCAGCCCTTGCTTCTTTACGACTTCGTTCAAATCCCGGGTGATGTTGATCAGCTCCAGCCGCTCGCGCGACTTGTAAGCGATCGTCTCCATGCGAAACTGCACGCCTTCGGCCGGCCGTTCCTTTTCGGTTCGGTGAAATTCCTTGATTTGCGTTGCGGACATTCCTCAAACACTCCCAAGTGTGGATCGGACTGTTGCCCCTGACTCGATTGAGCGAAGATGACGTTCCCAATATTTTAGATGAATCTGCCGCCGCGGCCAAATCTGCACCGGCCGCTGATTGCTGAAATGCACACGCCAAGCTGGCTCTTCCCGGGGCTCAAGGTTGGATGCCTGAGGTATCCGAAAGGTTGAAAGCGCGGGCGGAAGGGTCAACAGCAGCGGCTGGCCTGCGAATAGCGGCGTCGGAGCGAATCTTGGTAGAACTTTTCGGCTGTCATCGGGCGGTTTTTCATGGCATCGCCGCGTTCCTGTCTCGCCGCTGAACGCAGGTAGTTTTCGTATGCCGCGTCGCCGCTGATTTGCCGCGCCAACCACCAGATGAAGCTCGTTCGTTCCCAAAGCCTGCGAAAGATCGACATCAATCACCCTCCGCCCAGCGTGTCGCCACATACGGCGATTCGTGAAGCGTCCGCGCCTTCGCGCTCATCAGAATGCGCGTCCACTCCAGAATTGCGTCCACCACCAGCGCGAGAATCATCACGGCCAAAACCGCCGTCACCGCCGCATCCAGCCGTTGATTGAAGATTTGCCGTGATATTTCCGGGATTCGCGAGGCGGGAATCGTGCCATTCGCGATCTGCGCGGCCATCTGATTTGCCGCCGCCAAAAAGCCCAGCCGCGGATCGGCGCTGAAGATTTTCTGCCAGCTCGCCGTCATCGTGACGGCGATCAGCGCGATCATCGGCGCCACCGTCGTCCACACCCATTTCAGCTTTCCCATCTTCATCAAGATGGTCGTCGCCACCACAAACGCCACCGCCGCCAGCAACTGGTTGGCAATTCCGAAAAGGGGCCAAAGGGAATTGATTCCGCCGAGCGGATCCTGCACGCCTTCGTACAAAAAGTATCCCCACGCGCCAACAATCACCGCGCTCGAAAAAATCACGCTTCCATAGCCGCCGTGGCGCCCGAGCGGTTTGCTCACATGTCCGAGCAAGTCCTGCACCATGAAGCGGCCCACGCGCGTACCCGCGTCGAGCACTGTCAAAATAAACAGCGCCTCAAACATGATCGCGAAGTGGTACCACAGCGCCATGAAGTGCGTTCCGCCGATGGTGTGGCTGAAAATCTGCGCCATCCCCACCGCGAGCGATGGCGCACCGCCGGTGCGATTCAGCAGAGTCTGCTCGCCCACGATGCGTGCCAAATCGGTCATCGTCTGCGGCGCAAGCGCGTATCCCCAACCGGAAATCGTCTGCGCCGCCGCGGTTGCCGTGCCGCCCACTATCGCCGGCGGGCTGTTCATCGCAAAGTAGACGCCCGGCGAAAGCGCGCACGCTGCAACCATTGCCATCACCCCGACGAAGGACTCCATTAGCATCGCGCCGTAGCCGACCAGCCGCGCGTTCGTTTCGCGCGTGATCATTTTGGGAGTCGTGCCTGAGGAAATCAGCGCGTGGAATCCGCTCACCGCGCCGCAGGCGATGGTGATGAAGCAGAACGGGAAAATCTTCCCCGCGAACACGGGTCCGGTCCCGTCCGCAAATCGCGAAAGCGCCGGCATCTGAATCACCGGTCGCACCAGCAGAATTCCACCGGCCAACGCGAAAATCGCGCCTGCCTTGATAAACGCGCTCAGGTAATCGCGCGGCGCGAGCAGCAACCAAACCGGCAAAGCCGACGCCGCAAATCCGTACAGAATGATTGCGATTGCCAGAGCCGTCGCGCTAAACGTAAAGGCGTGTGACCACGATGCTGAATTCGCCACCCACTGGCCGGCGACGACAGCAAACAAGATCAACGCCACTCCGATCGCCGAAGCTTCCATCACCCGCCCCGGCCGCAAATACCGCAGATAGATTCCCACCAGCATCGCGATCGGCAGCGTCATCGCCAGCGTGAAGGTGCCCCACGGAGAAGCACGCAGGGCATTCACCACGACAAGCGCCACGACGGCCAGCAGAATAATCATGATGATTAAGACCGCGAGCTGCGCGATGAATCCGCCGTACTTTCCTACTTCTTCTCGCGCCATCTGCCCGAGCGATTTGCCGTCGCGCCGCATCGAGCAGAAAAGAATCACGAAATCCTGCACGCACCCGCCCAGCACGGCGCCCACGATCAGCCACAGCGTTCCGGGCAAATAGCCAAACTGCGCAGCGAGCGTCGGCCCCACCAGCGGCCCGGGCCCCGCAATCGCCGCGAAGTGGTGCCCCAGCAGCACCCATTTGTTGGTGGGAACGAAGTCGCGCCCGTCATCCAGCCGTTCCGCCGGCGTCGCGCGCGTCGGATCAAGCGCAAAAACCTTCGCGGCCAGAAACGCGGAATAAAACCGGTACGCAATCAGGTAGGTACAGCCTGCGGCGATGACAAACCAAGTCGCATTGAGCGGCTCGCCGCGCTCAAACGCAATCGCCGCCAGCCCCGCCGCGCCGGCAAGCCCAACACAAATCCAGATGACGATTCCGAGGATCCGCTTCAAAGTGCTGTCCTGGCTTTCGAACTGCCGTAACCTAGCATCGCCGCACGCAATCGCAAAGCGCCCCGGGCTATAGATCATTCCAGAAGCCGCGGTTGGAACTTGGTCCTCCCGAACCCGGAAATCGTCTACAATCTTCTCAGAACGAACGATTCGCGGAGCCTGTACCGGTTTGCGCGAGAGAGGCCAGCTTGAACCGCGATCCGAAGAGTGAACGGCAAAAGGCACACGCCCTTCTGGACTTGCTCCCCGATGAGAAGGTGACCGCCGTTTCTATCTTGTTAGAAGCTATGGTCGAACCGGCTTCGCAGTCGCTGACGGACGTACCAACGGAAGATGAAGAGCTCACGCCTGAAACCGCCGCAGCCCTTGAACGGGCGCGAAATTCGCTCCGAAAGGGCGAGGAAATTCCCCACGATCAAGTGTTGCGCGAATATGGGCTGAAGAAGTGACCGACGAGCCTGCGCCAGGGCGCCTGGCGCTAGTTTGGTCGCCAGAAGCCCGAGCGGAACTCCGCGCAATTGAACAACAGACGGCCCTACAAATTCTTCGGTGTATTGATCGATTTCTCGGCAAGCGAGGCGGTGACGTAAAGAAACTCAAGCCACCTCTGGCTGGATTCCGTCTACGCTGCGGCGACTACCGCGTCTTCTTCGATCTCATAAACAACCAATCTATCGAAGTGATCGGCGTCCGCCATCGAAAAGACGCGTATCGCTGAAAGCTTTCAATCCCTGAATTCGCACAAAATCGAGCAAGGCGATTCGTCCTTTCCCCGGTTCCTTGCTTCCTTGCCTCCCTGCTTCCTGCCTCTTAGCTTCTTCTAAGCCCGCTAAACGTTCAGTGTCCAAACGCCCCATTAATAAACGCATCCACATCGCGATGCAGCTTCGCGTGCGCCTTCTCGTCGATGTAGACCATGTGCCCCGACTCGTAATAGGCGAACGAAATGTTTCTTCGCACCGAAGGCTCGAGCCCCATGTGATCCACCGTGTGCTCGATCCCGTGGAACACAGTCGCCACGTCGTAATACCCGCACACAACGAGCACCTTCAAATACGTTTGCTGCGTCATGGCCGCGCGAAGCGTTTCCGCAACCTGGTTGTAGCCGGTCTCGTCCCAAGGCCGCACTTGGCCACTCACCGCGTAATAGCCCTCGGTTTCCCACTTCAGCTCCGTGCGCGCGTAGTTCTGAAAAGCTGCCGCGTACGCACCTTCATAGGAAGCTTCGCTCGGATCGTAAGAGCTGCGCTCGCCCGCCGCATCCGCTTCCACTCCCTCAAAGCGCGAATCGAGCCGCCCGACCGTCTTCCGTTTGTCGCGCTCGAGCTCGCGGAACCATCGCCCGTCGTTGATCCGCAAATTCGTTGACTCGATATATTTCGGCGGCAGCCCCGTGAATCGCGCGATGTCCGCCACCACTTTTTGCCGGTCGGCGCCCTGCAGTTGATCGCCCTTCATCAACGCCTGCGCGTATTCCCCGTCCGCGAATTCCCGCGCCGCCGCTGCCACCTGATCGATCGGCTTGCTCTGCAAATCCTGCGGCAGCATCTTGTGGTACCAAGCCGTCGTCGTATACGTCGGCAAAAACGCCACCGGCGGCAAATCATTTCCCGGTCCGAACTCCAAAGAATCGAAATTCAACACCGCCGATACCAGCACGATTCCGTTCAGATACATTTCATGCCGCCGCTGCAGCGTACCCGCCAGCTGCGCCGAACGCGTCGTTCCGTAGCTTTCGCCGATCAGGAATTTCGGCGAGCCCCATCGCTCGTTGCGCGTGATGTACTGGTAGATGAAATCCGAAAAATAATTCGCATCTTCCACCAACCCGTGGAACTGCGCCGGATTCTCTCCCGGTGCCGGCCGCGAGTATCCCGTGGACACCGCGTCGATAAACACCAGGTCCGTCGCGTCCAGAAACGAATCCTCGTTGTCCACCACTTGGTATGGCGCCGGCATTCCGTGTCCATCGGGAGTCAGCACCACTCGCCGCGGCCCAAATCCGAGATGCACGAAAAGTGACGCTGATCCCGGTCCGCCGTTATACGAAAACGAAACCGGCCGCTTCGAAATATCTCCCGGATCGTCTTTCGTGTACGCCACGTAGAAAAACGTCGTCTTCGGATTCCC
>DASTCZ010000320.1:0-21103 GCA_035710585.1 Candidatus Acidiferrales bacterium
CCTCCTCCGCTTCGATCTCCACGGCCGCCACGATCGCCACGATCGCCACGATCGCGCCCGAATCCGCCGCCTCCGCCGAAACGCCGGTCGTGGCGTCCCTGCTGGAGATGCGCGGGTGGTGCAAGACCAGGAGAGCTGTTGTCCAATGGTTGCGGCGGGTCTTCCGGATCGCCTTCCGACATTGCTGCCGGCGGACCGCTAACTGGAGCAGATGCTTCTCCGGCAGCCGGAGCCGCCGATTCAGCGTTTCCTTCGCCGCTGGCAAGAGCGATGTGCTCGCCCGGAAGCGTTTCGATGTGATGCGGCTGCGAAGATTGTTCCGCTACCGGCGCCTCGGCGAGATGCGCGCCATTTCCGCCGCCGTTCCGCGGAGCCGGTTTGTGCGCCCGCTCATCGCCATTTCCGCCGCTATCGTATTCCTCGAGATTTTCCAGGAAGTCGCTGACGTACAGGAAGGCGTCCGTATCGCGCCCGATATCCACGAAGGCCGACTGCATGCCGGGAAGCACGCGCGTGACGCGGCCTTTGTAGATGCTACCGACTAATGCGAATTCTTTTTCCCTCTCGATGTAAATTTCACAAAGATGTCCATCTTCCAGAATGGCGACGCGCGTTTCGTGCGGCGTCGCGGAAATTACCAATTCCTTTGACATGAAAACTCCTCAAAACGCACCGATGCGCGGTTCCGTGCCCGACAGCACGGAGCAATTGTGCGCATGACCCGGCTCGCAGAGGAGCGGGGCGCATACCCGGCGCATTGCGCGCGGGCGCGCGGTGCATGATTCGATTTAGATTGACCTCCCTGCTCGGATCGGCGGGAGCCGCCAAAAGCGGCTTCACTTCGCCGCGCGGGAGGAAATTCAAGTTTGTAAATTCCATTTCAATTGACGAAGCGCCGGATGCGAACATTCATCACCAGGCCTAACGCCATAAACGTAAATAATGTGGCGGACCCGCCGTAGCTCATCAGCGGCAGCGGAATCCCGGTGACCGGCATATACCCGATCACCATGGCCGCATTGACCAAAACGTGAAACCCCAGAATCGCCGCGACGCCCATTACGAGATACATGCCCGAGCGGTCCATCGCACGCTGGGCGTTGTGTATCAGACGCAGCAGCAAAGCCAAGTACAAAGCCAGCGCAACCATCACGCCGATAAATCCAAGCTCCTCGGCCAGCGCCGCCAGAATGAAGTCCGAATAGCGGATGGGGACGAACCCACCTTGATTCTGACTGCCTTGACCGAAACCTTTGCCCCAAAATCCGCCAGCGCCGACGGCAATCTTTGATTGCAGAATCTGATAGCCGGAACCCTTCGGGTCTTCCTCCGGCCGCATAAACGTTGTTACGCGTTCGCGCTGATATGGTTTTAGGAAGTGCCAGCCAATCGGAACCATCATCGCGCCGAGTAAAACCAGCGCCAACGCGTGTTTCCAATGGATGCCGGCTAAAAATGCTCCGACCACCGCAACCGGTACCAATACCATCGCTGTGCCGAGGTCCGGCTGCTTGAGAATTAGCGCGAGGGGGATGCCAGTCAGCGCACCGACCTTGATGAGATCCGCGACCGTTAACCGGTCCGTTCGCACCTCGCTAAAAAATCTGGCCAGCACGATAATTATAATCAACTTCACTAATTCTGACACCTGAAAAAATGCGCCCAGGATCGGAATCCATCGCTTGGCCCCCAGGCGCGTCTGGCCCACCGCTAACACGGCGACCAGCGCGAGCAACCCGACAAGATACAGAACCGGTGCCTGCTCCAGGATAGAGTGGTAGTTTACGCGGCTGAGCACGATCATGCACACCACGCCGAGCGCCAGCCACCAAAGCTGCTTCACCTGCATGGGGGTGCCGGCGAGCTTGATCATGTGCGTGGCCGAATAAATCTCGACGACGCTCAGCGTGCAGATCGCGGCAACGATGCCGAGCAAGACCCAGTCGTATTCTTGGACGCCGCCCGTTTCCTTCATCAAAAAAACTCTACCTGTCTGCCCTTCCGAGATTCGTTACCGTTGCTGACGTTCCATCGCCGCGGGCTGCACTTTGGCTTCCGCCGTAGCTACCGCGGGACGCGCCGTCGTGCCATTGCTGCGACCTGCGGCAGTTGAGCCCGCTTTCTGCGAAGGAATCGGAAGCTGGAAGTGACCTTCTTTTTTGTCGTAATACGCTTTCACGACGTCGCGAACGATGGGCGCGACCAAGCTGCCCCATCCCGCTCCTTGAACGAGAGCCGCGACAACGATTTCGGGATCGCGGCGCGGTGCAATGCCGATGAACCAGCCGTTTTCCTTTACGTGTTTGCCCGTTCTGGCTTGCAATGCAAAACTTTGCGTCTGTGCCGTGCCGGTCTTTCCCGCGAAATCGACGTTCTGCAGCTTGACGGTTCCGGAAGTTGTGCCATCCGGCTCGTTCACAACGCCCCACATCGAATTGGTGAGCTGCTCCACGGTGCCATCGGAAATCGGAAAGCTTCCGAATTTCAAATTCGTGGCGTTTTTCAAAAGATGCGGTGGGATGAGCTTTCCCCCGCTCGCCACGGCGGCGATCATGCGCGCCAATTGCACCGGCGTGGTAGTGACGGGGCCCTGGCCGATTCCGACGGAGATAGTGTCGCCCGGATACCATTTGTGGTGGTACACGCGCTGATCCCAGGCCTCCGAGGGAATCAAGCCGGGCTCTTCACCCGGCAAATCGATTCCGGTGCGCTGGCCCAGGCCGAGGCTCGTGGCGTAGTAGCCGATGCGCTCGATGCCCAGCAATTTCGCCACGTTGTAAAAATAGACGTCGCAGGAAGCGACGATCCCTTTGTGCAAATCCACTTCGCCGTGCGCGTGATCGCAGTGATACAGGTGGCCGTAAAACGTCGCGGAGCCCGGGCAGTACACGGTGTAGTTCGCCGGAATCGCTTTTGACTCCAGCATGGCTGCACCTTCAAGAACCTTGAACACGGAGCCCGGCGCCAATTGAGCCTGAATCGCGCGATTGAGCAGGGGCGTTTGCGGATCGGTGTTGAGCGCGGCCCACTCCTTCGACGCAATGCGTACCGCGAAATCATTTGGATCAAAGGTCGGCCGGCTGACCATGGCGAGCACTTCGCCGGTGCGCGCATCCATCGCGACCAGCGCGCCTTCTTTGCCCACGAAGTCGGCTTCGGCGACGGCCTGCAAATCCATGTCGATGGTCAGCTGAATTTCCTTGCCGGGAATCGGCTCGGTTTCCTGCAGGCGCCCCATTTCCTTGCCGACGCTATTGACGATCACGCGGCGCAGGCCGTCCGTGCCCATGAGCGTTTCGTTGTACTGGCGCTCGAGTCCGGTTTTGCCGACCATGTCGCCCGGGCGGAATTTTCCGTCGCTGCGTTCAATTTCGTTTTCGTTGACTTCACCTACGTATCCGATGGCGTTGGAGAGAAACGAATCCGGAGGGTAGCGGCGGCGATGCATCATCACCATTTCGAGCATGGGCAAATCGCTCTTGTGCGCTTCGATAAACGCGATGTCTGCCGTGCTCGCTTCGGGCTTGATGACGATGGGATCGTACTTCGGAAGAAATTTGGCTGCGTCGATCTGCTGCTGCAAATCGTCTACGGCAACTCCGAGGCCCGTGGCGATTTGCGGTAGCGCCGAGTGCACCTGCGACATGTCGTCGCGCAGCAGCAGCACGGTATACGAAGGATAGTTGTCAACGATTACGCGGCCTTCGCGATCGAGCATGCGGCCGCGGGGAGCGATCAGCGGAATGGCGCGAATGCGGTTTTTATCGGCGAGCTCTTGATAATGATTGGCGTCAACGACCTGCAGCTTCCAGAAACCTGCAAGCAAGAGCAGGATCATCGCGACGACTAAATAGGAAACGGCGGTCAACCGGCCGCTGGGCAATCGGTTTTCGCTGCCGAACAGAAACGACACTGTAAAACCGCTCGATCTGCGGCTCGCGCGCTGCGCTGCGATACCGCGCGCGGCACGATGCCGCGCAACAATTTCTTTGCCTTCGATAATTCCGGCAGGGCGCATTTACGGTAGCACCCGCTTGGGGCCGCCGCAACCTGTCCTGGAGTGCAGTCTTCAATCGGTGACTGCGTTGATCGCGAGCGTCGCGCGGGAGCGACAGCACGGTAGAATGCCCCTGAAGACACCCCAAAATGCCGGCGATTCCACGCGATTCCTGGATGTATCTCGCCCCCGCGGCCTTCCTTCTTTACTACGTGGCGGTGAACGTGAGCCTCGGCCGGAATCCCGCGCGCGGGAGCGTGGTGACGCGCTATTCGCCGCCGGCCGGCCTATCCCCCGCGGCGGTACGCTACATCACAACTCGCGGCAGCGATTTTCGCACGCTGGCCGCCGTGATCTCGCAGCTCGCTGCTCGCAAGAGCATCCGCGTGGAGCCGCTCGGCGGCTCGCGGTACAAGCTCTCGCAACTGATGGCCGATAAGGCGACCATTGATTCGCTCGCGCCGGAGGAGTTGCGGCTGCTGCAGATTATCTTTGATGACGGACCGGAATTCACCATCGACACTTCGCGAGCGACAATTTTGAACATGTTTGCTTCAGTGCTGCAGGAAAAACTGCAGAAGCAGCTCGGGGCAAAATATTTTATAAGTCATCTTGGCTACATCGCGCTTGGCATCCTCCTGGCGTTTCTTACGTCGATTGTCTTTGCGCTTGTTCGGCATCCGAAAGACGCTTTCACCGCGATTTTCTTGACCGCGTGGTTTTTCTTCTGCGGCTGCATCATAGGTCTCGTGATTGCGATGACGGTAGTGCCGAATCTGATCCGGGCGTTGCGCGGGCTTGGCGGCTACAAGCAGCTGCTGGTCGCGTTTGCCGTTGTTGCCGGATTTGGCGTTGGTTTCGGATTCGTGCTTCGTGAACTTGCGCGCGGAATTTCCAGGGATTTTGCCGGGGTCCTGCTTCTCCTGGTCGCGGTGCACCCGGTCTGCGCTCCAATGCTGCGCCGCTATACCGCCGCGGGTCGCGACGCGCTCGATCAAATTGAGGGTTTTCGTCAGTTTTTATTGAAGGCGGAACAGGACCGTTTGCAGCGGCTCAATCATTCGGAGGATGTCCCCGCGAGCGATCTGCAATTCCTTCCGTATGCCATCGCGCTTGATGTCCGGGAAGCTTGGGGAGATCACCTTGCAAGCGCGGTGTTCGGCGTGCCGGTGAGCCGCTAGTACCGCTCCGGCGGCGCTTCGCCCGATAAGCGTTCTTCGAGAGCCTCGTCGTAACGCTCTTTCACCGAAATCACGCGATCGACGTGTCCGCCGAACATTTTCCCGCGAAGTGGCGGCCACTTCGCTTTGGAGATCTCGATTTCGCGATCGATCTGGCGAGCGATGGGTGTGCGCGGCGGGACGGCGTCGCGGATGAATTTTCCCGAGGGAGCATCCAGGGGCACCCAGTCGAGGCGCGCGCTGCGGGGATTTTCGTCCACCCATACAAGAGCCGTGAGGTATTCGAAGCGGTCGAAGGCTTCGTCGTAATCGGCATCGGAGGGAAGGTATTCACGCACCAGCGGCCGCAAAATGTGATGCAGATAAACGCTCGCGGCGGCTTCCGGATTTTTATCGCCGAGATCGATGCCAGGGATCTCGTCGCCCAGGACGTGTTTCGCGACGAGCCTGTGAACGGCCGCGAATTCGCCTTCTTTGCTATAAATTCGCGGCGCGACGAGCAACGCTTGAAGCGTCGA
The DNA here is from genome assembly GCA_035710585.1 of Candidatus Acidiferrales bacterium. Lineage (GTDB taxonomy): Bacteria > Acidobacteriota > Terriglobia > Acidiferrales > UBA7541 > DASTCZ01. Next base: position 5,697 of record DASTCZ010000320.1, read on the forward strand.
GTATTTTTCTCTGCTGACGGCGGAGATTCCCGCTCCGTAGACGAGAAGCAGCGCCGGATAGAATTTCATGAGATCGCCCGCCGTTCCCGCGGACGCCTGCACGGCAGTGCCCGCCACGCGCTCGACAACTGCGCTCCAGATGGCGTCGTGACTCAGCTCGCCCCAATAGCAGCCAGTGGTCATCAATGAAAGCAGCGGCTGGGTGAGTTCTTCGTATCGGCGCAGGCGCTGCAGAATCGCGCCGCGCGCCACATTTGCGCTCGCCGCAGCCGCTTCCGAGGCGATTTTGGTGCAGAGGCGCTCCGCCTCGCCCATCACCAGATCGTGCAGCAGTATTCGGTTGCGTTCATCGACGAGGTAGCGTTTCAGAGTCGCAATCGTGTCCGCTCGTTCAGGCGACGCAGCCGGCGAGTGGAGATACGGATTCGGAGGTTCCGCGGCTCGATTTTCGCTCACCACGCGCGACCATTTGTTATGCCCCTCCGCAATCGATGCCGGTTCCGGTCCCTTGATTTCGAAGTCGATCCACTCGCGGATTTGCTTGCGCGCGGCATCCGGCAATTTCACGAACTCCAAGCCGACCATCGTTTGCGTTTCGCTGGTCCACGCCACTCGCGCTTCGCTCTCAATCCAGAAATGCGACGGTTCGCATTGGAACCGCACGCGCGGCGAGCGCTGCTTTTCGATTGCGGAGACAGCCTGCAAGGCGAGCCCGCCTTCGCCGATGTTCAAAATCACGCCGCCATTTGCGGCGCCGACTTCGACGTAGGCCAGCGATTTCAAGGCTTGGCGCGAGTGAACGCGCCGCTCGGATGGCGGGCCTGAACTTCCAGTCGTAGAGGCAGTATTCGACATGCGGTCGTTCGAGGGAGGGCGTACAACGTCAAAATCTTAACAAATTCCGCGCAAATGAACATCGGGCGTCTCATGGATAGCAACTGCTGATTACGTGTAATCGCTGGATTCCGCTCCGCAGCTTCGGTGTATGCTACGCACCGCCTTCATCAACACCACAAGAAAAGTAAGGAGAACGTCCATGATCCGCCGCAAATCCCGAATCTTGCGGGTGATTGCATTGGCTGCCCTCGGAGCGATGCCGTTTGCCACGCCCTGCGCGGCGCAAAACGATTCGGCGGAAGCCTCGAATCATCCCGCTGAGCATTCCGCGGCCCGCAACAAGGCGGGAAAGAAGCTCTTCGGCACCGAGGACGTTCTCCGCTTGCACACGATTTCGAGCACAAACGTAAAGGTCTCTCCGGATGGCTCTCGTATTGCGTTTACCGCGAGCGAGATCAATATCGATACCGCGGAGCCCGGCGAAGAATGGAAGTCGAAAACCGAGCTGTGGATCGTTCCGGTGTCCGGCCCGGCGTCTGCCGCAAAGCAATACACGCATTCGAGCAGCAGCGTCTCCAGCCCAAGTTGGTCGCCCGACGGAAAACAGATCGCCTTCTTGCGCGGTACGCCTGAAAAGGAAACCGAACGGCAAGCGTGGCTGCAGTGGATCGATGGGGGCGAGGCAGAGAAGGTGACTTCACACAAAGGCGGCTTTACGGCGGTCTCATTCTCGCCTGATGGGAAAAAGCTTCTTCTCACCGCGGCCGATCAGCCCAGCAAGAACGAAGCCGACCAGAAAAAAGTAAAAGACGATGCGATCGTAGTCGATCACGACTTGAAGATGTCTCACCTGTGGCTTTTCGATCTCGCCACAAAGAAGGAATCGCGCCTCACCGAAGGCGATTTCACCGTGAGCGACGCGGAATGGTCGCCCGACGGTGCGAAAGTCAGTTTCACCGCCAATCCAACTCCGCGCGCCGACGACGGCGATCTTGCGACCGTCTGGATGGTCGATGTGGCCTCGAAGCAGCGGCGCAAGCTGGTTGTAAATTCAGACGCGCCCACACACACGGCGCGGTGGTCCGCCGATGGGAAATGGGTCGCCTTCCTCAGCGTCGCGCAGCCGTTTGGAGTTCACAAGACAGATCTATTCGTCGTGCCCGCCGATGGCAGCGGCGCGCCGCGGAAGCTCACAGAAAGTTTCGACCTCGACGCGGGCACTCCCGTCTGGCTTCGCGGCCACATCTTCTTCAGCGCCGAAACGCGGGAAAACGTCGAAGTTTTCTGGACGAACGCGACCGGCGGGCCCGTCGGCCAAGCGACTCATCTGCCTGGCACGTTTCAGCTCGCAGGCGCGACGGAACCGAAGGGCATCGAGACCTCCGTCGTTGTCGGCGTCTACAGCACTCCGCAGCGGCCAGGAGAAATCGCGACGGTCACTGACGGTTCAGACAAAGCCGTCGTGCTCACTGACGTGAATCACAGGTTGACCGACTTCGCGCTCGGCGAATCCGAAATCGTGAAGTGGAAATCCAACGACGGCACGGAAATCGAAGGCGTCCTCACGAAGCCGGTCGATTTCGATCCCGCTCGCAAATATCCTCTGCTTCTCAATCCGCACGGAGGTCCGACAGGCGCTTCCGCTGACGGCTTCAATCCGACGTCGCAAGTGATGGCCGCAAACGGGTACCTTGTGCTGCAGCCAAATTTCCGCGGCTCGACCGGGCGCGGCGAGGCTTTCGCCGCGGCGAACAAAAACAATTGGGGCAAAGGTGATTACGAGGATTGCATCTCCGGCGTGAATGCGATCGTTCAGCGCGGAATCGCGGATCCCAATCGCCTCGGCGCGTTCGGCTGGTCGTATGGCGGCTACATGACGTTTTGGATTCTGACGCAGACGAACATGTTCAAGGCGATTTCTCCGGGCGCCGGCCTCACGGATCTCGCGGCGATGTATTCGCAGAACGACATTCAACGATATTTGCGGTGGTTCTTCGGTGACAAATCACCTTGGGACAACGAACAACAATATTGGGACCACTCACCGATGAAATATGTCAACAACGTGAAGACGCCGGCGCTGATCCTGCAGGGACAGGCGGACCCGCGCGTACCCATGGCGCAGGCGCAGGAGATGTATCACGCGCTCAGCGAGCGCGGCATTCCCGTGGAGTTTGTCTTATACCCGCGCGAGCCGCACGGGTTCACCGAACCGCGCCACATCCAGGACCGTATGCGGCGCTACCTCACGTTTTTCGGGAAGTATCTGAACAATCCACCCGTCACAGACACGCCTCTGAAGTCAGCGCCTTCAATCTCCGCGGCCGATTCACAGTAGTGTACGAAGCCGCAGCTCGAATTCTCTAAATGGCGTAGAGAATGTAAGGACAACCATGTTAGAGTAAGGAATCGGTCAGGACATGACAAAACAAGCGCGCCTTACCAGTAAGGGCCAAATCACGATTCCGCGCGATGTGCGCCGTGCACTGGGCGTCCGCGCGGGCGACAAGCTTCAGTTCGAGCAGGAAGGCAAAGCCTTCCGGGTGACCCCGATCCGCAAGCACAGCCCCTTTGCCAAGTATGCCGGTATCGGGGCCGCGGGCATCGCCGGCGGCAGAAAAGGAATCGTCAGGTGGGTCCGCACCCTTCGCGGTAAATGACCACTGCAATCGACACGAACGTGTTGATCGCACTCTGGCATCCCTCGGAGCCGGTGCATCGCGCCGCTCAGAATGCTCTCGATGCCGCGCTTGCCCAAGGATCTCTCGTTATCTCGGCGCCGGTATTCGCGGAACTGACCGCAGCACCGGCGCGCGACAAAAAGTTCGTCGAACTGTTCTGCGCAGATACTGCGATACGAGTCGATTGGAATATGACTGAGCCTATTTGGCGGCTCGCAGCGCTCGCGTTTCAGTCTTATGTGAAGCGGCACCGAAAACAGTTGGGCTCCGGACCGCGCCGTATTCTCGCCGATTTCTTGATCGGCGCCCACGCGGCCCACAACGGGCATCGTTTGCTTACCCTCGATGACCGTCTTTACAGCGCGGCGTTCCCAAAGCTATCGCTCATTTCAGTCTGAGAGCGTAAAGCGCACCTGCCGCAATACCAGAACTTTTACTTTTCGAGCTTGTCCAGGTCCGTGATGGTCTTCTCTAGGATTTCGCGGATCTTCTTGATGCGGTCCGGTTCGCCCTCGCCACGCGTGGCGGCGCGCATCGCCGACTTCATGACGAGCGCAGCCTGCTTGGTCACCGACGCCGCTTCCGGGCTCATCCACGGCGCCCAGCCGCGAAATTCCTTCGCGCGTTGCCAGATGCGCTCCACCGCTTCTTTATTCGCCTCGAGTTCCTTGCGGCCTGCGTCGGTCAGCCGGAAAACGCGTTTGCCATCTTCTTCCGCCGCGCGCACCAGGCCCTCATCTTCAATCTGCTGCAGCGTGGGATAAATCGCGCCGGCGCTCGCGCGATAAATTCCGCCGGAGCGCTCTTCAAGATCCTTCATCAGCTGGTAGCCATGCTTGGGGCCTTCGCTCAGCAGCGAAAGCAGCGCAAGCCGCACTTCGCCGGTCTCGAAAAACCGGGCGAAGCCCCGCTTGAAAACGCCGACTCCGCCCCATCCTCCTTCGCCGGCGTAGCCGAAGCCCATTCCCGGCCAAACTCCCCAACCGCGCCTCATCCAACCTCCAAACCGCGTACCGCAACCCGCATCACCTGCATAAGCATACTGGAAACACATGTGAATCTCCTCTAGTCGATGGCTGGCGCCAGCCTACGTTCGTTGCAGCGCCAGTCATATCGTTAACTATATCTTACGATATACTCCGCGATAGCTCGCCTGTCAAGCGCTGGTTGTTTGGCCTACATCGGTAAACGCCGCGAGCTGTTAATTGGGAAGGCGAAGCTTGTCCAGCAGAGGAAAAAGCGCGACAGCGATGACAGCGTTGATGAACGCGCCGACCCAGAGAGCAACCGTAAAGATCGGCGCGGGTTGCGAGAGCAGAACTCGCTGAATGATTACAAAGGCTGCGTGGTGTACGAGGAAAAATAGGATCGTCAAACCGAAGCGGCTGACGGGGTTTTCCACGTCGATGCGCGCGCCGAGGGACGACGCAAGATATCCCACAAGCGTTTTCGATATTCCGAACAAGCCAACCGGTGAACGGCTCAGCGAATCTTGAATGAGGCCGATGGTCATGCCGAGCAAAAGGCCGGTGGAAGGATTTCGGCGGCTGAACGCGAAATAGATCGTGATTACGAGTGGCAGATCGAGCAGATGTGTACGCGGAAAGTAGACCGGAAGAAACGCCTGAATTAGCAGCGCGAGAATCGTGACGCCGATGATGCTTCCCGCGTGAAATTTATGCACCTCGATGTGCTGGGTGCGGCCGGAAAGCGCGTTTGGCATGGTGCCGATCATGGGTGCGGATTCCCTGCAGGAACTTTCGCGGTGGATTTTCCAGACGGAGCCGGTTCCGAAGCTCGCGTGTTGATCTCCTGCCGCGTGAGCAAAACAATCACTTCCTCAAGGCGGTCGAGGCGCGCAGCCGGCTTGATGCGAATCTGCCTGAATGGCGACCCTTTGAGGGCGGGCTTCACTTCCGTCACGGTGCCGACGGGGAAATCCTTTGGAAAAATCTGGTCCTCGCCGGACGTGAGTACTTGATCGCCCGGCGCGACGTTTTCCTCGTTGCCGATGTAGTAGAGAATCGGCGACGCTTCGCCGGTCCCCTTCACAACTCCTTGCGCGCGCGAAGTTGCAAGCAGCGAGCCGACGCCGCTTCGATCGTCGGTCAGGAGTTCAACTTGGGCTGTATTCTGAAACACTTCCCAGATTTTCCCGACGACACCATCCGGGGTTACAACGGCCATGTCGCGGTGGATTCCTTCGCGCAGGCCGCGATTGATAAAGACAACCCGGCTCGCCGAATCCGCGTTTGCGGCAATCACTCGCGCTGCGAGAATTGGAACGTCCGCATGAATATCGTGGAAGCCGATTAAAGTTTCAAGGCGCCGCGCCTCCGCGGCATCGCCTTCGAGTTGCGCATTTCGCATCCGCAGTTGGTCGATCTCGCCTTGCAGCGCGGCGTTATCGCGGCGCGTGTGGACCAGCGCAAAGTAACCGCTGAAGGTGTCGTGCACTTTCGCGATGCACCAAATCCCCATGCGCTCGAGCGGCGTGATGGAATCGACGCTCCACACGCGGATCAGCCGCACGTGGCTATCGCGCTTGATCTGGTACGCGAGAAGCAGCGTTTGGCCCAACACTGCAAGAGCCAGCAACGCAAGCGAGCGATGGCGAGTGGGTACGGCGAGCATTTCCTTCAGTGCGCCTCAGACGACGAGCGGGCCGATTAATCGATACAGACGAGCCGGAGCAGGTGGAAGTCGGAAAGCATTTTGCCGGTGCCGAGCACGACGGACGCCAGCGGATCGTCGGCGATGGACACGGGCAAACCAGTTTCTTCGCGGATGCGCTTATCGAGATTTTTGATGAGCGCGCCGCCGCCGGTCAACACAATGCCGCGATCGCTGATGTCGGCGGAAAGTTCCGGCGGAGTGCGTTCGAGCGCGACGCGAATGGCGTTCAGAATCGTCGCGATGCACTCGGAAAGCGCTTCGCGGATTTCGCTGTCGTCGATGGTGACCGTTCGCGGCACGCCTTCGATCAAGTTGCGGCCTTTCACTTCCATCGTCAGCGGCTTTTCCAGCGGATAAGCGCTGCCGATTTCCATTTTGATTTGTTCCGCGGTGCGCTCGCCAACGAGGAGGTTGTACTTGCGCTTGAGATAGTGCATCACCGCCTCGTCCATTTCGTTGCCGGCGACGCGCACCGACCGCGAATAGACAATTCCGCTCATCGAAATAACCGCAATATCGGTGGTGCCGCCGCCGATATCGACGACCATGTTGCCGGAAGGCTCTTCGATGGGAAGACCAGAACCGATGGCGGCTGCCATTGCCTGCTCAACCAGGAAAACTTCGCTCGCATGAGCGCGGTATGCGGAGTCCTGCACGGCGCGTTTTTCAACTGGCGTAATTTCGCTTGGCACCCCGATCACGATGCGCGGATGCACGAGCACGCGGCGGTTGTGCGCCTTCTGAATGAAATACGTGAGCATTTTCTCGGTAACTTTAAAATCGGCGATGACTCCGTCTTTCATCGGCTTGATCGCCACCACGTTTCCCGGAGTGCGGCCCAGCATGTCTTTCGCTTCGCGGCCGACGGCAACCACTTCGCCGCTATTTTTATTGATCGCGACGATGCTCGGCTCGTTGACGACGATGCCTTTCCCTTTGGAATAGACCAGCGTGTTGGCGGTGCCCAGATCGATGGCGAGGTCGGATGAAAAAAGCGAAAATACCGACCGCATGTTGTAGCCGTTCTTCGACATTTCAGCCCTCAGTGCGACGCATCCGTGAGGACGCGCGTTCGTGCATCAGTCTCTTGTCGTGGCATTCGATCAGGGAATCACAATCGGAATGCGCTTCGTGGCAGTGCCGCCGCGGCGGTTCTGTCCCGTAATTAAAATCGTCTGGCTGCCCCGGCCAAGCGGATCGGTGAAGAACCGGAACGTGCCATCCCGCGCGATATCGGCAACTGCCTGACCGTTGATTATAAGCGCAGCGCCGGGTTCTGTGCGGCCAATCACTTCCACTACCTGCCCATGAAGCACAGTCTGCTGAACTTCCAGCGCCATTTCCTGGCCTTTGCCTTGCACGACCAGCGTGAATTTGTAGGTGTCGCTCGGTTCGCTTTCGTGCTTGGTCGCGTCGATCGCCGTCACATTCCAAAAATAATCTCCCGCATCGAGTCCGGTCACGTCGATCGACGTGCCCTTCGCCGGCCGCTCAGCTGCAACCTTGTTGAAGGTCGATGTCGAGCTGACGCGCAAGATGTAAGAGACCGCCTCGGCAGCGGATTTCCATTCAAAGTGAATCGGCGTCTCTTTGGGGTCCGCTTCGATCAACGGAGAAAAATTGATGGGAGCAACCAGATCCGGAGGCGCGAGGACGTTGGATTTCTGAATTGTTCCGCCGCGGGAAACCTGCGCGCGCTCCCACTTTGCCAGTTGTACGGTTTGTTGCCCTTGCTGCACTTCCGCGGTTCCTTCGCTGATCGTAATTTCGCCCTCGTTGCGCGCTGCATCCGCACGTACGGCCGCGCGCGAATTTTGCTGCACGCTCGCGTGCGCGTCATTGAACGAAATTACTGCCTTCGATGAAGGCGAAGACCACGTTCCCGTCGTCAAATCCACCGCGCCGGTGGAAACCTGCACGCCCACTTTCGTCGCGTGATTGCGATCGACGGAGTTCTCTTCCACCATGACCAACGTCGCGCCCTTCACCGTGTAGTTCGTGCCATCGGGAAACGAAACGCGCGCGGCGCCGTTATCTCCGGTCTGAATCAAGTCGCCTTTTTCGAGAATTGTGCGCAGGTCGGCTGCCTCCCAACGCACGGAATTCGATTTCTTGACCTGCACGTCTCCATCGAGGTTTACGAAGCGAATTTGGCCGGGATTGGCCGCCGCCGGCGCTTCACCGCTGCCGCTGAACATGCGACCGACTCGCTCGAAAACGCTCGAGATCGCGTTTGGCGCGACAACATAGACGATTCCGAGGATGATCGACAGCAGCAGCAGAATGTAAATGATGACGGTTCGGTAGGTGACCGAATGCCAGTAGACTTCAACGCGATTGATTTTCGCGGGAGGAATTCCGGGCTGTTGCGTCTCGCGCATGAAAACGCGGTGATTCCGCGTTCATTTGCAATCTAGCATGTGGCTGGTGGAGTGGAAAGAACGCAGGGCCAAAGTATTTCGGCGGAAGCAACATTCGGTAAACTGGCCGCGAGTACAGTGCTCCGATAGCGGTGCATTCTCTGGTAGAAACCCGCGGCAAAAGCGGGTGTGAGCCCCGGCTTGAAGTTGTTAGGATGAATTCGATGAACGCCATGCCGCGAATCGCTCCGTCGAGCGATCCCCAAATCGAGCTTCTCGTTCCCCGGAATGACGTTGCGGAGCCGGAAGTCTCCATCGTCATCCCTGCGATGAACGAGCGGATCACGATCAGCGAATTCATCGAATGGTGCAAAGAGGGTCTCGCGCAGGCGGGCGTTCAAGGCGAGATCTTGATCGTTGATAGCTCGGCCGACGAAACACCGCAATTGGCGCTGGCGGCCGGGGCGCGTGTCTTGAGAACGCCGAAGCGCGGATTGGGGCGGGCCTACATCGATGCGATTCCCTACATCCGTGGAAAGTACGTCTTGATGGGTGATGCGGACTGCACATACGACTTCCGGGAGATTGGGGAATTTGTCCGCGAATTTCGCGCAGGTCGCGAGTACATCATGGGATCGCGGTTCAAGGGTTATATCGAGCCGGACTCAATGCCGCCGCTGCATCGGTATTTCGGCACGCCGCTAACCACGAAGATTCTCAACATTCTCTATTCGACTCATTTCAGCGATATTCACTGCGGTATGCGGGGCATGACTCTGGACGCTCTTGTCCGAATTGAACTCGAGTCGCAATCCTGGGAGTACGCATCCGAAATGGTCCTTAAGTCGGTCTGCCTCAGGTTGAACACGGCTGAGGTCCCTGTGCGATTCCTGAAGGATAAGCAAGGCCGGCTTAGCCACATGAAGCGGGGTGGATGGCTCGAGCCTTGGCGCGCGGGCTGGATCAATTTACGCGCAATGTTTTTGTATGGCGCGGACTTCTTTTTGCTACGGCCCGGCATGCTGGTGCTCGGGTTGGGGTTGTGCCTGCTACTTCCGTCCACGTTCGGCCAGATTTCGCTCGGGCCGGTGAAATTGTCGTTCTATTGGCAACTGTTGGGATTGACTCTCTCCGCCGTGGGTTTGCAGAGCTTTTATCTCGGTTGCATCGCGCAGGTGATTTACAACTATTCCGCCAGCGCGAAAAATCGGTGGCTGAAATTCTTCGAATACAATCGCGCGATGAAAACCGCGGCTGTGCTCGCGTTTGCCGGCATTGCACTCGTGATTCCGCTGGTGGTCGAGTATGTAAAGCGCGGGTTGCGGCTGCCGACGCTCGGCCCTTCGAGTCACATGGCGGTTACTGGCATGTTCCTGCTTCTGGCAGGCTTCACGACTTTCAGCTCAACGCTCGTGCTACATTCCGCGGCCATGCGCGGACGGCCGAGACGCGAGCAATAGCGCTCAGCGATTCAGTCTAACATCCACGAAACCTGTACCCGCCGATGACTACGATCGGTATTTGATCATCCGCGGTGGCCGACTAATATGCTGGACAACTAACATTGGAGAGGCCGACACCGTCGAAAGGATCAACGCATCCATGCCTGAGCCTTCGTTGCGCAGACATCTATTTGTTGCGCAGACATCTAATTGATAATTATCGTCACCGCCTAGACTGCACGAGATCGAATGATTGCGAATCTTTCTTTAATTTTCAGAAACGGAGACTCGAAAAATCGATAGCTGAGGGCAGCCAAACAGATCGTCATCAAGAGCGCTAATCCATCGATCGCAGCCGGCACAAAGAGTGGACGCCGAACTACTAAAACGTTCCAGGCGAAGTGCCTCACAACACTCGTGGCAGCCAGAATCATCCAGAAATGAAAGACGTAGAGACCGTATGAAATCTTCCCAAGGTACCGGGCGGATTTTGGAACAAATCTCGCATCCAGCCCCAAGAACCCAAACAAGATGGCGCAACAACCCGCGGCCACCATTCCGTATCCGGTCGCGAGAGTCGCTGCAGAGGGAGGTAGACCAATGTTATGGATCCGCATACCTGCAACCGCCACCATCCACATGCAAATGCCTGCACCAACCAAACAGATTCGTCCAGCGAGCGGTATCCGCGGCGCGCGCCCCTGCAGGAGTATTGCGATGATGGCGCCGATAGCGAAGAACTGAAACTGAACCATGCTGTTTGGGAAGATGACTCGATCGCGGTCAAAGCTGAATAACGCTAAAACGTAAGTGGTCAACACCGACAAAATACAAATGAGGATCGACGCCCTTAGAAGCGCGCGCCTGCCCCCTAGCTTAGCAAGGGTGGGCCAAAGCAAGTAAAACTGCTCCTCGACAGAGATGCTCCACAATGGTCCCATCGGTGTACCGCTCAACAGCACAGCGGAGAAAGCCCAGTTCCCCGCCAAGAATACAAATGCAGATATCGTGAGTGGTGAAAGGCGATACTGAGGCTCAATAGTGCCGAGCAAAACTCCTCCGAGTAAACCAAGAAAGTATAGAGGCCAAATCCGCATAGTTCTTCGAATGTAAAATGCCCGGACTTCGACGGTTTTAGTCTGCGTCCACTCCCGGAGTAGCAGGTCTGTGATTAGGAATGCGCTTAGTAGGAAGAAAAGGCTCACCCCGAAGCTTCCAGCTTCTCGAGCGCTCACTGCAAACATCTTCATGCCATCTCGCAATCCTGAATGCTTTGAAAATCGAATCGGCTGCAACATGTGGCAGCAGAAAACACTCAGAAACGCGAACAACCTGAGCGCATCAAGTTCAGGCTTGTAATACCGCTCAGAATTCTCATGTGTTCTCGGAGACGGCGAGGGCGTTTGGGTCGACTGCGCTCGGTTCTCAGATGTTTGAACTTGGTCGTATACAATGGAGGACAAGGTTAGGTCCCACGCGGCAGGGTGAATTGTCTTCATATGATTTTAGAGCTGTTGCGGCCTGCGTCAGGCGATTAGTCCTGACGCTCGACGCCGGAGAGTAACGGTGCCCATGAAACGACCTGCCGACGTAAGGTTGAGCGTTCTTCGCGCGTCCCCTATAATGTGACGTTCTGGGATCTCCCAAAGGACAGCGTGTATGGCCATCAATACCAGCAATCTTGGAGTCCGCATTCTGCTCGGCGTCATCGTCGGGATGCTCGGCGTCGGTATGCTGCTTTACCTTGTGCCTGGCGGCGCAACGTCGGACGTCACCAATTCCGATGTGGTCGCGAAGGTCGCCGGCCAGACCGTGAGCGTCAGCGAAGTTCAGCAGCAGTTGCAGCGCATCCAGTCCAATGGCCAGATGCCTCCCGCTCTCGCTCCGCTCTACACGCAGCAGATCATCAGCCAGCTGGTGTTCGAACGCATGCTCGAAGAAGAAGCCAAGCGGCTGGGCATTTCCGTGTCCGAGCAAGAGGTCGCCACGCGCATCAAGCAATTCTTGCCCGAAGCCGTTCAGGGCGACACGTTCGTCGGTTTCGATCAATACAACGCTGCGGTGCAGGGCCGCTTTCGGATGACCGTCCCTCAATTTGAGGAGCTTATCCGGCAGAGCATCGTCCAGGATAAGGTGCAGCAACTGGTGACTGCCGGCGTCACGGTCACGCCGGATCAGCTGAAAGACGAATTTCAGCGAAAAAACGAAAAGGTCAAGCTGGATTACGTGGTCTTCAATCCCGACACGCTGGCCTCGAAAGTTTCCGTTACCGATGCGGACCTTCAGGGCTACTTCGACAAAAACAAAGCGAAGTATATGGTCCCGGAAGAGCGGGTCGTCCGCTATCTAGCCCTCGATCTCGGCCAGCTCGAACAGAAAACGACGCTTCCCGAATCCGATTTGCGCAACTACTACAACGCGCATCTTGCGGAATACAAGGTCGAAGACCGCGCTCACGTTGCCGATATCCTCTTCAAGACCGAGGGCAAAACCGACGCCGAGCTCGCGGAAATCCGCAAGAAGGCTGGCGACGCAGTGCAGCAAGCTCGAAAAGGCGCGAATTTTGCGGATCTGGTCAAGAAGTACTCGGATGATCCGAACAAGGACAGCGGCGGCGACCGCGGCTGGATTCTGAAGGGCCAGGCGTTGAAAGAATACGAGCAGACCGCTTTCAGCCTCCCAGTCGGACAAGTTTCCGACCCCATCCAAACGCAAATCGGCATTTATGTGATCAAGGTGATCGATCGCGAGACCGCTCACACCAAGAGTTTCGAGGAGATGCTTCCGACGATCATGTCGTCGCAGGTGCAGCAGAAAGCGCAAGCAACCCTCGACACCCAAGCGAACCAGATCGGAGACAAAATTCGTCAATCCGGCCGACTCACGATCGACGATCTCGCCAAACAGTTCAATCTCCCCGCCGTGGACACGAAGCCGCTTGCGGTCTCAGACTCGGTTCCAGCCGAGATGGGTAACGCACCCGACGTTCACGACACGATTTTCCGCGAGCGCGTGGGCGAGCTCAGCCAGCCGATTCGCACGGACAAAGGGTACGTGGTCATTTCCGTGAAGCAGATACTGCCCGGACACCAAGGCACGCTGACCGAGGTCCGGGACAAGGTTCAGGAAGACTATAGGCACGACAAAGCGGGCGAGCTCGCGAAATCGGAAAGCGCGCAGCTTGCCAAGCGAGCTCAGAGCGGCGAAAAGCTTGCGGCCGCAGCGAAAGCGATGGGCTTGGAAGCAAAAACCAGCGATGCGACAGCTCGCGACGGAGACATCTCCGGCGTCGGCACGATGAAGCAGCTTTCCGCCGCGTTCAGCCTTGACGTCGGGAAAACCGCCGAGCCGGTTCTGGTGGGCAACGATTGGATCGTTTATCAAGTTGCAGAGCATGACCAGCCGAATCCGGCAGACTTTGATAAGCAAAAAAAAGACCTGGAGACTCAGCTACTCGACGCGAAACGCCAGATGGCCTTCGAAGCCTTCCGCACGGAGCTCGAGGCCCGCATGCGCCGCGAAGGCAAGGTCACTTTTAATCAGGAACTCGTCCAACGGATGACGAAGGAACAGTCCTCCTAGTCTGTAACTAACTGAAATAGCTAGACTTACTCCGCACCACGGAAGTTGTACCCCTGTGTGTTTTGGCGGTACAATAGACCCCAATCAGCTTTGGCCACATCGAATGTGGCGCGGAGTCCGGAACCAGACCCATCGCCCACGGCCCGATCCGGAACCAACGAAGTTGGACGCGAACCGAACTGAAACCTTCGATTACCAACTGCAGAGAACGAACTCACGAACCAGAGGTGGTATATGCGAGCGCGAATCACAGGGACCCGGAACCGCTACCGGTGCGCGGTGGAAAGAAACCAAGGAGGCAAATACTGTGTCCGCGTGAAGGCTCGCTTCGCCCGGCACGGATGGGACTTATCGGTGTGGTTCCTCGCCTCGTCGTTCGAACAAGGAATGCGCAAGCTGCAGCAGGCGCTACGGTTTCTGCAGCGGAATGAGGAACGTCTCTGGTTCTGGGGCGTTGACCGGTCGGATGACCCGAACCTTTCCGGCGAACTCCTGAATGTCGCAGGGTTGCGCCTGGACAAACGCAATGAGTTCCCGCGCCAGTCGGCCATTCTGGTCCTGGCCCCTGATCGAGCCGTCGCCGCGGAGCACATAAACCCCGTTCGGCGCGATCTCAATCAATCTCTCGCAGGATTGAGGGTCGCAAGCGACTAGAGGTTCGCAGGTCGAGTGCTAGTGCTATCGCGCACTCCTCGGACCTTTGCCTCTAACCCGCGCCTACCGCTCCCTGAGCAATACCTCGCCGGCTCCGATCCGCAAATCGTTCAAATACAGCGTGTACTTGTACGAGCCCGCAGCTGTGCCGGGCCGCGGTGTGCCGCTGTGCAAACGGCTGCCGGGAGGAGCCTGAAACACGTTGGAAAGAAATGGGCAGCGCTTCGGATCGAATTCAATTTTCAGGTTGCCGGCGTCGGAAAGCCACACGACTTGATCTTGCGGCCCGATGACGATGGCTTCGGGCAGAATCCCTACAAGTACATTTTTGTCCGCCATTGAGTGGTAGCTTTTTTACTCCGGTTTTTGTTCGAACGGGACGATAACACACAAACGCATCTGGCCAAGCGCCGATTCGTGATTGGCTTACAGCAAGTCGCCCTCGCAAACGAATAGCTGGCGGATATTTCCGGGCAGGCCGGGTTTATCTTGCTTCGCCGGGGGCGATGTAGGCCTGGCGATAGCGGGCGGTGTAGTCTCCGCCTGTCACTTTAACTTCGAGGTGGCGGAGTTCCCCTGCGGGAGGCTTCGGCTCGGGATAAAAGCCGAGCCGGTATTGCGTGCGTAATTCGCGATCGATGCGCGCGAAGATCTCGTCGAGCTGCGAGGTCTCCCTCGGGAAAAACATCGCACCGCCGGTCGTTTCCGTGATGGTCTGGATGGCGTGCTCACCTGCAGTGTTGCGGCCGCCTTCGTTTTTCACCGGGTTGAGGATAATGGAATAAAGTAGCGCGTCGCTGCGGATCGCCTCCGTGCGGGCCGCTTCGAAGCTCGCCTTGCTCGTCGTCTCGCCGGCATCGGTCACCAATACGATGACCTTCCGCCGATCGGATTTGCGCTTTTCAAGCTCGCGCGACCCAAGCACTACGGCGTCGTAGAGCGCGGTTCCCGCGCCTTCTTTCACCTTCTGAATGGCCTGCTGAATCAGCGGCACGTTGTCGGTAAATTCCGTACGCTGCGTGACTTCGTCCGAAAACGTGAAAAACGCGAAACCATCGCCGTGACGCACCACAGCGTGAATGAACCGCAGGCAGGCGTCGCGCTGGGCCGGAAAATCGAGAGCCGTGCTCATGCTGGAATCGATCATCAGCGCGATGTCAATCGGCTGGTGCGTC
>DASTCZ010000321.1:0-15398 GCA_035710585.1 Candidatus Acidiferrales bacterium
AGGAATCCGCAAAAGTCGGAAGTAAGTTTGGGACAGGTTTTGCGGGGGTAACTCAGTGGCTAGAGTCTCTGCCTTCCAAGCAGATGGTCGCGGGTTCGAATCCCGTCCCCCGCTCCAGACGTTTTGAAGAGGAATAAGGAAAATGGCGAAGGAAAAATTTGAGCGGTCGAAGCCGCACGTAAACATCGGGACGATCGGTCACATCGACCACGGCAAGACGACGTTGACGGCGGCGATCACCAAGGTGTTGTCGAAGCACAACCCGAAGGTGCAGTTCCGTGCGTTCGCTTCGATCGACAACGCGCCGGAAGAGCGCGAGCGCGGAATCACGATCGCGGTGGCGCACGTGGAGTATGAGACGCCGAACCGTCACTACGCGCACATCGATTGCCCGGGGCACGCCGACTACGTGAAGAACATGATCACGGGCGCGGCGCAGATGGACGGCGCGATTCTGGTGGTGGCGGCGACCGATGGACCGATGCCGCAGACGCGGGAGCATATCCTGCTGGCACGGCAAGTGGGAGTGCCGTACATCGTGGTGTTTTTGAACAAGTGCGATGCAGTGGAAGATCCGGAATTGCTCGAACTTGTTGAACTCGAAGTGCGAGAACTGCTGAAGAGCTATGGATTTCCTGGGGATCAGATTCCGGTGATTCGGGGATCGGCGCTTGGGGCACTCAACGGCGAAGAGAAGTGGGAGAAGACGATTCTGGAGCTGATGGCCAAGGTAGATGACTACATACCGCTGCCGCAGCGGGATATCGACAAGCCGTTTGCGATGCCGATCGAGGATATTTTCTCGATTTCGGGCCGCGGCACGGTGGTGACGGGACGAGTGGAGCGCGGCAAGGTGAAGGTGGGAGAAGAGATTGAGATCGTGGGCTTCCGTCCGACGATCAAGCGGGTGGTGACGGGCGTGGAGATGTTCCGCAAGCTGCTGGACGAGGGGATGGCGGGAGACAACGTGGGGCTCTTGCTGCGCGGCACGGAGAAGGAAGAGGTGGAGCGCGGACAGGTGTGCGCGAAGATCGCTTCGATTACGCCGCACACGAAGTTCAAGGCTGAGGCGTACGTGCTGAAAAAGGAAGAAGGCGGGCGGCACACGCCATTCTTCACGGGCTACCGTCCTCAGTTTTATTTCCGCACGACGGACGTGACGGGGGATGTGAAGTTGCCGGCGGGAGTGGAGATGGTGATGCCGGGCGACAACGTATCGGTGGAAGTGGCGCTGATCACACCGGTAGCGCTGGAGAAGGGGTTGAGATTCGCGATTCGCGAAGGCGGGCACACGGTGGGAGCAGGCGCGGTCGTCGAGATCGTAGAGTAAACATGCACACAGGCGAAAGAATTCGAATTCGATTGAAGGCGTACGATCACCGCATTTTGGATCAGAGCACGCGGGAGATCGTCGATACGGCGAAGCGCACGGGCGCGGATGTGGCGGGCCCGATTCCCTTGCCGACGGTGATCAACCGGTGGACCGTGCTGCGTTCTCCTCACGTGGACAAGAAGTCGCGCGAGCAGTTTGAGATGCGCACGCACAAGCGGCTGATCGACATTTTGGAACCGACACCCGATACGGTGGACGCGCTGATGAAGCTCGATTTGCCGCCGGGAGTGGATGTGGAGATCAAGGCGTTTGGGAGAGATCACGCTGCGAAGTAGTGGAAGTTCCTCAGGGGTTAAAACCCCCGAGGAGTCGAGCTGTATGTCGGAGCTAAAGCTCCGACCCCCGAAACCGAGCTTGTAGACGGGCGGGACCGAGGTATGAGGCCAGAAAATATGGCGGTCAACGGAATATTGGGAATTAAGCTGGGGATGACGCAGGTGTTCGACGGCGACGGCACGTCGGTGCCTTGCACGGTGGTGCAGGCGGGACCGTGCGTAGTGGTGCAGCGGCGCTCGGCGGACCGCGACGGCTACGAAGCGGTGCAGCTGGGATTGGTGGAGTTCGTGAAACCGCAGCGCGTGAACAAGCCGATGACCGGGCATTTCAAGAAAGCGGATGTCGCTCCCGTGCGGCTGCTGCGCGAATTTCGCGTGGAAGCGAAGGGCGATGAGACGAAGGTTGGCGACCGCGTGCTGGTGGACCGGTTTGAGCCGGGCGAATACGTGGATGTGAGCGGCGTGAGCAAGGGCAAGGGATTCCAGGGCGGCGTGAAGCGCTGGCATTACCGCGGCGGCGACGCTTCGCACGGTTCGATGTTTCACCGCGCGCCGGGCGGCATCGGAGCGAGCTCGTTTCCTTCGCGCGTGTGGAAGGGGCAGCATTTTCCGGGACACATGGGAAATCAGCGGGTGACGTCGAAGAATCTGCGCGTAGTGAAGATTGATGCGGAAGAGAATTTGTTGCTGGTGAACGGCGCGGTGCCGGGGCCGAACGGCGCGTATGTGGAGATTCGCAAGTCGAAGAAGGCGAAGAAGACGAAGCAGGGAAAGAGTTAATTCAGCGCTCCGATCGACTGAATCGGAGCATTTTTGAACGACGAGGCTGACGATGCCGGTTGTGGACGTGATGAATTTAAAGGGTGAGAAGGCCGGGCAAGTGGACCTGGCCGAAGCGGTATTCGGCGCGAAGGTGAATCCGCACCTACTGCACGAGACGGTGCGCTGGTATTTGAACGCGCAGCGCGCGGGCACGCACAAGACGAAAGGCCGCGCGGACGTGCAGGGTTCGGGACGGAAATTGTGGCGGCAGAAGGGCACGGGGCGCGCGCGCATCGGCTCGATCCGTTCGCCGCTGTGGCGCAAGGGCGGCACGGTACACGGGCCGCAGCCGCGGAGTTACGACTACCGGTTGCCACGAAAGATGTTTCTGGGCGCGCTGCGTTCGGCGCTTTCGGCGAAGCTGGCGGACGGAAAGCTTGCCGTCGTGGATGAGTTTTCGCTCGACACGCACAAGACGAAGCCATTTCGCGCGGCGCTCGACAATTTTGATTCCGGCGGACGCACGATGCTGCTGGTGGAAACGGCGGAGAACCGCAATTTGCAGCTGGCGAGCAGGAATCTGGATGGCGTGAAGCTGGTGCTTTCGCGCGAGCTGCAGCCGTATGACTTGCTGAAACACGAGCGGTTGGTGCTGAGCAAGGAAGCGGCGGTGAAGCTGAGTAGTTCGCTTTCGCCGAATGACGAGGGCGGCGAAGCACGGCCGGATGTTGCGGCGGGTGAGATCAAGGCAGCCCCGGCGGCGAAGCGCGAAGCGAAGCCTAAGGCTGTGAAGGCCAAGGCGGCGAAAGCGGAAAAGAAACCGAAGGCGGCCAAGGCGAAGAAGGCGGCGCCGAAAGCGGGCAAGGGAAAGGGGAAAAAGTAAGCCATGATTTTGGAACCTTTCCGAATTATCCGCCGCCCGATCGTGACGGAAAAAGGACTGGGCGTGAAGGAGCTGCAGGCCACCGTGGTGTTTGAAGTAGCCGCGGCGGCGAACAAGACGCAGATCAAGGACGCGGTGCAGAAGATTTTCAAAGTGAAAGTGGCGTCGGTGCGCACGGCGAATTTTTACGGCAAGATGCGCCGGCGCGGGATGCTGACGGGTTACCGGCGCGACTGGAAGAAGGCGTACGTCAAGCTGGCACCGGGCGAGAAGATGATCGAGTACGGAGAGAATTTGTAGAACGGCGGTAAGGCGGAAACAATGGCATTGAAAAGCTTCAAACCTTATACAGCCTCGCGGCGCTTCATCACGATGCTCGACAAGAGCGAGATCACGAAGGAGACGCCGGAAAAATCGCTGGTCGGTCCGCTTCCGCGAACCGGCGGTCGAAACGCGCACGGCGAAATCACGTCGTGGCACCGCGGCGGGGGACACAAGCGGCAGTACCGCTCCGTGGATTTCCGGCGCGACAAAATCGGAATCCCGGCGAAGGTCGCCTCCATCGAATACGACCCGAACCGTTCGGCAAGGCTGGCGCTGTTGCATTACGCCGACGGCGAAAAGCGCTACATCCTGCACCCGGTGGGGCTCGAAGTGGGAGCGACGGTGGTGGCGGGCGAAGGCGCGGACATTCTTCCCGGCAATGCGTTGCCGATCCGGCTGATTCCGCCCGGCACGCCGCTGCACAACCTGGAGCTTTATCCGGGACGCGGCGGGCAAGTAGTGCGTTCGGCGGGCGGCTCGGCGCAATTGCTGAGCAAAGAAGGCGAGATGGCGCTGGTGAAGCTGCCTTCGGGCGAAGTGCGAAAGTTTCGCGTGGATTGCATGGCCACGATTGGGCAGATCGGCAATCTCGATCACGAAAATGTGAGCTACGGCAAGGCGGGGAGAAGGCGCTGGCTGGGAATCCGGCCGTCAAACCGCGGCGTGGCAATGAACCCGGTGGATCACCCGCACGGCGGCGGTGAAGGCCGCGTGAAGGGGAATCACCCGAAGACGCCATGGGGCTTCCCGACGCTGGGCGCGAAGACGCGGCACAGCAAGCGCGCGGACAAGTTGATTGTGGAGCGGAGGAAGTAAGGAAGCGGATTTGAGAAGTGCAGTGAGTTCTACGGGAAGTATGCACCCGGGCGCGCCTGCCTACCGGCAGGCAGGGCCGGTTTGAAAAGAGACGAACGATGGCAGCGAGTCGAACAATTCGGCGCGGTACACGGCGCGCGGCTGCTTCGCGGAAGCGAGCAAGTTCGCGGACGCGAGCGCGGGCGGGCCGTCCACGCAAGGCTGCGAAGCCTGCAGCCAAGCCGGCACTGCGGCCAGCAATCCGCAGGGTTGTGGCGGTGCCTCTGCCTCCGGCGCTGTACAGGTTGTGCAAGGCGGGCTGGGCGGTGATTGTGGAGCGGACGCCGAATGCGCAGGGAACGAGATTTGTTTGCCCGTTTTGCCCGGTGTCGCACCGCGTGCCGGGTCCAGTGCGGGGATTCAGGAAGATGCGCCGCGCGCAGTGGGTGAAGCTGCGCCGGGTGGAAGAGTAAAGAGAGGAATCGGCAGGCATGGCACGCTCGCTTCGCAAGGGACCGTTTATCGATGACCACCTGCAGGGCAAGGTGGAAGCGCTGAATTCGCGCAACGAGAAGAAAGTGATCCGCACGTGGTCGCGGCGCTCGACGGTGATGCCGGAGATGATCGGGCACACCATCGCGGTGCACAACGGGAAGAAGTTCATACCGGTGTACATCACCGAGCAGATGGTGGGACACAAGCTCGGCGAATTCGCACCGACGCGCACGTTCAAAGGGCACGCGGTGAAAGCGGCGCTGGAGCGCGCGGCGGCAGCGGCGGGCGCACCGGTGGGCGGAGCGACGGCTTCGGGCGGAGCAGCACCCGGCGGAGCGGCACCGGCAGGCGGCGGAGCACCGCCAAAGGCATAGACGATGGCACCTGAGATCGCAGCAGCACCGGCAATCGAAGCGCACGCGCTGGCGCGGCACGTTCGCGTGTCTCCGCAGAAGGCGCGGTTGGTATTGGATCTGATCCGCGGACAGCAGGCGGGAAGCGCGCTGCAAATTCTGCGGTTCACGAAGAAGCGGATCGCTACGGATATCGAAAAGATTCTGCGGAGCGCGATCGCGAACGCGGAGCGAAAAGCGGACGACGCGGGCGAATCGCTCGATGTGGACCATCTTTTCGTGTCGCGATGTTTCGCCAACGACGGGCCGCGATGGAAGCGGTTGCGTCCGGCGCCGATGGGACGCGCGTTCCGCTATCAGAAGCGGACGGCGCACATTTTGGTGGGAGTTGCGGAGCACGTTGCGGGAGCGGAGCAGCGCGCGGAAGCGGCGGCTGCGGAAGCGCAATCGCGCAAGGGAATTCGCGGAGCGGTGAAGAAGGCCCGCGAAGCGGTCACGGGGACTCAGCGGAAACCGCGCAGGACCGGCGGGAAGCCGACAAAGAAGGGCAAGTAGGAGGCACGGTGGGGCAGAAGACTCATCCTTACGGGTTCCGCGTAGGCTACAACAAGGTTTGGAAGTCGCGGTGGTACGCCGACAAAGAATACGCCGATCTGGTGCACGAAGACGTCAACCTGCGGAAGCAGCTGAAGGACCGGTTGCGGTCGGCGGGCGTTTCCTCGATCGACATCGAGCGCGCGGCAAACAAGCTGGTGATCCGGATTTACACGGCGCGGCCGGGAATCATCATCGGGCGCAAGGGCGCGGAGATCGACAAGCTGAAGGGCGAAATCCAGAAGCGCACGAAGCGGGAAGTACACATCGACATTCAGGAAGTGCACCGTCCGGAGCTGGACGCGCAGCTGGTGGCAGAATCGATCACGCTGCAACTGGAAAAGCGCGTGGCGTTCCGGCGCGCGATGCGCAAGGCAGTGGATTCGGCGTTGCGGTTCGGATGCAAGGGAATCAAGGTGCGTGTGGCGGGGCGGTTGAACGGCGCGGAAATCGCGAGGACGGAATGGTATCTGCAGGGGCGGTTGCCGCTGCAGACCCTGCGCGCGGACATCGATTTCGGTTTCGCACAAGCGTACACGACCTACGGCGTGATCGGCGTGAAGTGCTGGGTGTACAGCGGCGAACGCGTGCCGGACCGCGGTGTGAAGGACAAGGACGAGACGCGACTGGAGCGGACCGCGGCGGTAGCGTAAAGCCGGAACGAATCGGGGGAATTAAAGCAACATGTTGATGCCGAAAAAAGTGAAGTACCGCAAACAGCAGCGCGGACGCCGCAACGGAAAGGCGTGGCGCGGCGGAAGCCTTGCGTTTGGCGAGTATGGATTGAAGGCGCTCGAGCCGGCGTGGATTACGGACCGGCAGATCGAGGCTTCGCGCGTGGCGATCACGCGATTCATCAAGCGCGGCGGAAAATTGTGGATACGGATTTTTCCGGACAAGCCGTTTACGAAGAAGCCTGCGGAAACGCGCATGGGCAAGGGCAAAGGAATTCCGGAGCGGTGGGTTGCTCCGGTGAAGCCGGGCCGGGTGATGTTTGAAATGGCCGGAGTGGATTTGGCGACGGCAAAAGAAGCGATGGATCTGGCGGCGCACAAGCTGCCAATCCTGACGAAATTTGTGACGCGAGCGGGAGAGCTGTAATGGCGAAGCGCGGAGAAAAACTTCGGGAACTGGATACGCCGGAACTGGAAGTACAGCAGCAGGAACTTTCGGAGCAGATCTTCCGGCTGAGATTTCAGCTGACGACCGGGCAGGCGGAAGCGCTGAACCGGTTGCGCACGGCGAGGAAGCAGTTGGCGCGGGTGAAGACGATGTTGCGGGAACGCGAATTGGGGCAGGCGAATGGCAAACGATAAGCAAGCGGCTCCGGCGCAGAAGCGCGGGCGGCGGCAGGAAAAAGTGGGAACGGTGACGAGCGCGAAGATGGCGAAGACCATCGTCGTGAAAGTGCGGCGGCAGGTGGCGCACCCGTTTTACGGGCGCGTGATCCGCGTGACGAAAAAGTTCTACGCGCACGACGAATCGGGGCAGGCGCAGCCGGGCGACACGGTGCGAATTGTGGAGACGCGGCCGATTTCGAAGCTGAAGCGCTGGCGGCTGGTGGAAGTTTTGTCGAAGCGCGGGGGCGCAGAGTAAGGCGATGTCCTACGGGAGACAACGGCAATGATTCGGATGCGATCGTGGCTGACCGTGGCCGATAACAGCGGCGCGCGGCAACTGACGATGATTCTGCCGCTCGGCGGCGATACGGGATTACGCGCGGGATTGGGAGATGTGATTACCGCGTCGGTGAAAGAAGCCGCGCCGGACAGCCAGGTGAAGGCCGGCAAGGTGGTCCGCGCTGTGGTGGTGCGCACGCGCAAGGAGCACCGGCGGCGCGATGGAACGTACATCCGGTTTGACGACAATGCGGCGGTGCTGATCAACGAGGCGAACGAGCCGGTGGGGACGCGCGTATTCGGCCCGGTAGCCCGGGAGCTGCGAGAAAAGAAATTCGCCAAGATAGTTTCGTTGGCGCCGGAGGTCTGGTAGGAAGCGATGCGATCTGCGATTACAGGGCGGCAGTCGGAAAACCGCGTGCGGATTCACACGAGCATACGGAAAAACGACCAGGTAAAGATCATGAGCGGGCGGGATGCGGGAAAGACGGGGCGAGTGCTTTCGGTGGATGCGATCCGTCGGCAAGTGACGGTGGAGCACGCGAACATCATCAAGCGGCACACGCGTCCGAACCCGCAGAAGAACATCAAGGGCGGCGTGCTGGACAAGGAAGGGCCGATCGCGATTTCGAACGTGATGCTGATTTGCCCGGGCTGCAACAAGCATTCGCGCGTGGGGCACAACACTTTGCCGGACGGAACGAAAGTCCGCGTGTGCAAGCGATGCGGAACGACTTTAGAGAAGTAGCGGGACCGAAACGCAAGGGGATTGAAGGAACGGAAGCATGATTAGCCGAATGAGAGAGCGGTACAAAGCCGAGATCGTGCCGGCGCTGATGAAGCGGTTCGACGTGAAGAACCCGATGGCCGTGCCGAAGCTGGCGAAGATCGTGGTGAATATCGGGATGGGCGAAGCGAGCCAGAACATCAAGCTGCTGGACGTGGCGGTGGCGGAGCTGGGGCAGATCACCGGGCAGCGGGCGGTGGTGACGCGCGCGAAGAAGTCCATCGCGAATTTCAAGATTCGCAAGGGAATGCCGATCGGCTGCTGCGTGACGCTGCGCGGCGACCGGATGTACGAATTCCTGGACCGGCTGTGCAACGTGGTGCTGCCCCGCGTGCGCGACTTCAAGGGGCTGCCGCAGAACGCGTTCGACGGGCGGGGGAATTACACGCTCGGGCTGCGCGACCAGCTGGTGTTTCCGGAGATCGATTACACGCGCGTGGACAAGATCAAGGGCATGAACATCACGCTGACGACCACAGCGAAAAACGACGAGCAGGGCCGCGAGCTGCTGCGGAACCTGGGAGTGCCGCTGCGCGGCGAGGAGAAATATGGCGCGAGATAGCCAGTTCGCGAAGATGAAGCGGAAGCCGAAGTTCAAGATCCGCGTGCGGAACCGTTGCCGGATCTGCGGGCGGCCGCGCGGGTTTCTGCGCAAGTTTGAGATGTGCAGGATTTGTTTCCGGGGCCTGGCGCTGAAGGGCGAGATTCCGGGCGTGATCAAGGCGAGCTGGTAGGGGCCGAACGAACATGATGACCGATCCGATTTCCGATTTGCTCACGCGCATCCGCAACGCGGCCGCGGCGCGGCACGCGCGAGTGGATGTGCCCGCTTCGAAGCTGAAGACCGAAGTGGTGCGCATCATGAAGGAAGAGGGATTCATCCAGACGTACAAGCTGGTGGAGGAATCGAAGACGAAGAAAACGCTGCGCGTGTTTTTGAAATACACGCCGGACCGGCGCAGCGCGATCACGGATTTGCGGCGGGTGTCGAAGCCGGGAAACCGGCGGTACACGGGCGCGAAGGCGGTGAAGTCCGTGATTGGTGGACTGGGCATCAGCATCCTGAGCACGCCGCGGGGCGTGATGACGGGCCGCGACGCGAGGAAGAACAACGTGGGCGGAGAACTTTTGTGCGAGGTGTGGTAGGAACGGAATTTTGAGGAACGGACAATGTCGCGGATAGGAAAAAAACCGATCGCGGTGCCCGCCGGAGTCAAGGTGCAGGTGAGCGACGTGAAGATCGACGTGCAGGGACCGAAGGGCAAGCTGAGCATCGCGGTGCCGCGCGGAATCAAGTTCGAGCAGAAGGACGGGACGCTGCAGGCGTTGCGCGATTCGGACGAACGGAAGGCGCTGCACGGGCTGGCGCGGGCGCTGGTGCAAAACGCGGTGACGGGCGTGACGACGGGGTTCAAGAAGGAGCTGGACATCGTCGGAGTCGGGTATCGCGCCGACGTCCGCGGGAAAAACGTGGTGCTGAGCCTGGGCTATTCGCACCCGATCGAATTTCCGATTCCCGAAGGAATTCAGATCACGGTGGAGAAGCAGACGCACATGACGGTAACCGGTGCGGACCGCGCTGTTGTGGGTCAGGTTTCCGCGGATTTGCGCGGGCTGCGTCCGCCTGATCCGTACAAGCAGAAGGGCATTCGCATCACGGGCGAGAGATTGAAGAAGAAGGCCGGAAAGGCGGGCGCGAAGGCGGCGGCGTAGTTTCCGCGCGCAAAGCGCAACGAGGAGCATCGAGTGGCGCAGAAACCAGTTACGAGAATTTCGAGAAACGCGCATCGCGCGCGGATTCACCGGCGCGTGCGGCAGAAAGTGTCTGGGACGAAGGAGCGGCCGCGTTTGTCGGTGTTCCGTTCGATCGGGCACATTTACGCGCAGGTGATCGACGACCGCACAGGGCGGACGCTGGCTTCGGCGAGTTCAATTGACGGCGAGACGCGGAAGCAGACCAAGGGCGGCGGGAACGTGGCAGCGGCGAAGGTTGTGGGGAAAGCGATTGCGGAGCGCGCCAAGAGCGCGGGGGTGGAAATGGTGGTGTTCGATCGCGGTGGATACAAGTACCACGGCCGAGTAGCTGCGTTAGCGCAGGCGGCCCGGGAAGCGGGGTTGAAATTCTAATCTCATGTCGAAGCAGATCCTGAGAGAAACGCTTTCGATCCGGCAGCCCGTGCAGGTGAGCACGAACAGTTTGAAGGACCAGGTGGTCTCGATCAACCGCGTTACGAAGGTGGTCAAGGGAGGCAAGAACCTGAGTTTTTCGGCGCTGGTGGTGGTGGGCGACCAGCAGGGACACGCGGGATTTGGCATGGGAAAGGCGCGCGAAGTGCCCATGGCGATCCGAAAGGCGATCGAGCAGGCGAAGAAGAATTTGATCCGGCTGAACATCAAGGGCACGACGATTCCGCATCAGGTGATCGGGCTTTACGGATCAGGGCAGGTGCTGCTGAAGCCAGCGCCGGAAGGAACGGGAATCATCGCCGGCGGCCCGGTACGCGCGGTGATGGAGGTCGCGGGAATTTCAAACGTGCTGACGAAATCGATCGGAACGTCGAACCCGCACAACGTGGTGAAGGCGACGTTTGACGCGCTGCTGCGGTTGAAGGACGCGGACCGCGTGGCGGAGGCGCGGGCCAAGGCGCATGAAGAAGCTCACAAGTAGAGTGGAGCGATGACAAAAAAGAATTCGACGCTGAAGATCAAATGGGTGCGGAGCTTCATCGGCTGCACCGACGACATGCGGCAGACGATCCGCGGGCTGGGATTGCGCCGGATGCAGCAGGTGGTGGAGCGGGAAGACACGCCTGCGATCCGGGGAATGCTGCTGAAGGTGCGGCACCTGGTGGAAGTGAGCGAGTAGGATAAGGGGAAACGATGGCGATCGGACTTTCGAATTTGAAGCCGCCGCGCGGATCGCGCAAGCAAAAGGTGCGCGTGGGCCGCGGAATGGGCTCGAAGCTCGGGCGCACGTCGGGGCGCGGGCAAAAGGGTCAGAAGTCGCGCTCGGGATACAAGCGCCGCCGCGGGTTCGAGGGCGGGCAGATGCCGCTGCACCGGCGGATGCCGAAGCGCGGATTTCACAACCCGACGCGGAAGGAATTCTCGGTAGTGAATTTGGTATCGCTCAATGCATTCAACGCCGGCGAGACGGTGACTCCGGAGCTGTTGCGCAGCCGGGGGCTGGTGCGCCGCGCGAATGACTCCATCAAGATTCTCGGCGATGGCGACCTGAAAATCGCGATCACCGTGCAGGCCCACGCCTTCAGCGGCCCGGCGAGGGGAAAAATCTCAGCGGCGGGCGGTAAGGTAGAAATCTTGTCATGACATCGTTTTTCCAGGCGCTGGCGAACATCTTCCGCATTCCGGATTTGCGGAAGAGGTTTCTGTTTACGCTGGGGCTGCTGGGGGTTTACCGCATCGGCGCATATATTCCGACACCGGGCGTGAACACCGACCTGATTACGCAATTCTTCAATCAGAACGCGGGCACGACGCTCGGCATGCTGGATCTTTTCAGCGGCGGAAATTTCCGGCGGTTCACGATTTTCGCGCTGGGGATCATGCCGTACATCACGGCGTCGATTATATTGCAGCTGATGACAGTTGTGTGGCCCTACCTCGAGAAATTGCAGAAGGAAGGCGAGCTGGGCCGGAAAAAGATCACGCAGTACACGCGATACCTGACGATCCTGCTGAGCCTTTTCCAATCGCTTTCGATCGCGTTCACGCTGCAGCATTCCAGTTTTGGAACGCAGGGGCAATCGCTGGTGTACAACCCGGGCGTCGGCTTCACGCTGATGACCATGCTGACGCTGACGACGGGCACGGCGTTCATCATGTGGCTGGGCGAGCAGATCACGGACCGCGGCATCGGCAACGGAATGTCGCTGATCATTTTCGTGGGCATCGTGGTGAATCTGCCGCGCGGCGCGCTGGACCTGTGGGACAAGGCGAAGACGAATTACTGGGGCGGATTCACGGGCCTCGCGGTGATTTTGCTGATGGCGTTCATGATCGCGGTGGTGGGCTTCATCGTGTTCATGGAAGGCGGGCAACGCAGGATCCCGGTGCAGTACGCGAAGCGGGTTGTGGGCCGGCGAGTGATGGGCGGGCAGATGACGTATCTGCCACTGCGCGTGAATTCGGGCGGCGTGATTCCGCCGATTTTTGCGAGCTCGCTGCTTACGTTTCCGATGACGCTGAACATGGTGATGGGGAAGAAGTACAAGTTCTTCGACCAGCTTGCGCGGACGCTCGCGTGGGGCGAGCCGCTCTACACCGTGATTTACATATTGCTGATCATCGTGTTCGCGTTTTTCTACGTGGGGATCGTGTTCAATCCGACGGAGCTCGCGGACAATATGCGGAAATACGGCGGATTCGTGCCGGGCATCCGGCCGGGGCGGAACACCTCGGAGCACATCAGCCGGATTCTGACGCGGCTGACGTTTGTGGGCGGAGTTTATCTGGCGTTTATCTGCCTGCTGCCGGAATGGCTGATTTCGGGAATTCACCTGCAGCATTTGCCGGGAATCGTGGGGAGCTGGTTTGACGCGCACGCTCCGCGGCAATTGCTGAACGGATTGGGGCTGACTTTTTATTTTGGAGGGACGTCGCTGCTGATCGTGGTGGGAGTGGCGATGGATACGGTACAACAAATCGAAGCGCAGCTTGTGATGCGAAACTACGAAGGTTTCGTGAAAAAGGGCAAGCTGCGGGGCCGGCGGTATGGATGAGAAGTGCCGGGGCGCGCACCGGCAGGCGGTAATCTTTCTGGGGCCTCCGGGCGCAGGGAAGGGGACGCAAGCGAAGCGGCTCTCAGAGCTGTGCGGCGTGCCACATCTGTCCACCGGAGACATGCTTCGCGAGAACGTGCGCGAAGGTACGGCGCTGGGGGAGATGGCGAAGCCGATCATGCGGCGCGGCGACTTGGTGCCGGACGATTTGGTGCTGGAGATGGTGCGGGAGAGGTTGCGGCGGGCGGACTGCGAGCGGGGATTTGTGTTCGACGGTTTTCCGCGGACGTTGCCGCAGGCGGAGCAGCTGGAAAAGATTTTGGCGGCGGACGGATTCGACGCGCCGTTGGTTTTGAATTTCGTGGTCGACCGGGACTTGCTGGTACGGCGCATCGCGGGGCGGCGGAACTGCACGATGTGCGGAGCCATCTACCACGTGGATAACCAGCCGCCGCGCGTGACGGGAATTTGCGACAACGACGGCAGTACGTTGACGCAGCGCGCGGATGACCGCGAGGAAGTGATCGGGCCGAGGATCGCGACGTTTTACGAGCAGACCGAGCCGCTGGTGGCGTATTACCGCAGCCGGGGATTGCTTGAGGACTTGGACGCCGAAGGCGAAGTGGATTCGGTGACCAGGGCGGTGACGGCTGCAGTGCAGCGCAGGAAAGAGAAGGCGGCGTAAACCGGCGCGGCACTGATGATCGTCTGCAAATCGAGCGCGGAGCTGGAGACGATGCACCGCGCGGGCTTGATCGTCTGGGACGTGCTGAACGAGTTGCGGATGATGGTGGCGCCGGGAGTGAGCACGCAGGAACTCGATCGCATCGCGGAAAAGCGCGCGAGCGAGCGGGGAGCGAGGCCGGCGTTCAAGGGATATAGAGGATATCCGGCGTCGCTGTGCGCGTCGGTGAACGAAGAAGTGGTACACGGGATTCCGTCGGCTTCGAGGAAGCTGCGCGAAGGCGACATCGTTTCGCTGGATTACGGTGTCGAGCTGGACGGGTATTTCGCCGATTCGGCGGTGACGGTTCCGGTGGGTAGCGTGAAGCCGGAAATCGACACGCTGATGAGGGTGACGCGGGAATCGCTGGACCGGGCGATCGCGCAGGCGAGGCCGGGAAACCGGCTGAGCGATGTGGGCGCGGCGGTGCAGGATTGGGTGGAGCGCCACGGATTTTCGGTGGTGCGCGAGTTTGTGGGGCACGGCATCGGGACGAAGATGCACGAAGAGCCGAGCGTGTTGAACTACGGCGAGCCGGGACACGGGCCAAGGTTGCAGGAGGGCATGGTTCTGGCGATTGAGCCGATGGTGAATTTGGGCGGCGCGAACGTGCGGGTGCTGGCGGATGGATGGACGGCGGTGGCGACCGACGGAAAGCCCTCGGCGCATTACGAGCACACCGTGGCGATCACGTCCGATGGCCCATGGATTTTGACGAGGCCGCGCGAAATGGCGGGGCCGAGCTGGTAAAAGAAAGGTTTGAGCAGCGAAACAGGAGCGTATGGCGCGTCCGGAAAAAGAAAAGAAGCCGCGGCACGAAGATAATTTGAAAGAGGATGCCATCGAGGTGATGGCGACGGTGATCGAGCCGCTTCCGAACGCGATGTTTCGCGTGCAACTGGAGAACAAGCATCAAGTGCTAGCGCACATTTCCGGGAAGATGCGGAAGAACTTCATACGCATATTGCCGGGAGACAAGGTCGCGGTGGAGCTTTCGCCCTACGACCTGACGCGCGGGCGGATCGTGTATCGCTACAAGTAGAGAGGAATCATGAAAGTCCGGGCATCGGTAAAAAAGATTTGCGACAAATGCAAGGTGATCCACCGGCGCGGAGTGGTGCGCGTGATCTGCACGAATCCGAAGCACAAGCAGCGCCAGGGATAACGAGAGAAATCGAGTTTCAGGAGAAAAAGGTAAATGGCACGCATCGCTGGTGTTGATCTTCCGCCGAACAAGCGCCTGTGGGTCGGATTGACGTCGATCTACGGGATCGGGCAGGCGCGCGCGCGGACGTTGTGCGCGAAGGCCAACGTGGAAGAGACGAAGAAGATTAAGGACATGACGGAAGAGGAAGTGAACCACGTCCGGCAGGCGATTGAGTCCGAAGGGCGTGTGGAAGGCGATCTCCGCAAAGAGATCCAGATGAACATCCGCCGGCTGATCGAAATCCAGTGCTATCGTGGAATACGACACCGCAGGAATTTGCCGGTGCGCGGGCAGCGAACACACACGAACGCCAGGACGCGGAAGGGACCGCGGAAGGGCGCAGTGGCGGCGAAGAAGAAAGTGATGGCGAAGAAGTAGTCGGGGAGCATTTCCTCTGGGGCTAAAGCCCCGTGGAGGAGTTCAAAGTCGGAGCTGAAGCTCCGGC
>DASTCZ010000322.1:0-5124 GCA_035710585.1 Candidatus Acidiferrales bacterium
CGAATAGAACGCTATGCGGACCTTGAGCAAATTCGGACGCAGGTGGCGCGAATTATTTTTTCGGCAGCGGGCTGAGAGCGAACTCGACGCGGAAGTTGCCTTCGACATTGAGGCCCGTGCGCAAGCACACAGATTGAAAGGGTTGAGCGCCGCGGACGCGCGCCTGGCGGCACTCCGGGAATTTGGAAGCGTGGAACTAGCCAAAGACGAATGCCGCGACGAGAGGAGAGCGCACTTGCTCGAACAAATCTGGCAGGACGTTCGGTTCGGCCTGCGCACGATGCGCAAGAATCCCGGGTTCACGGCGGTCGCGGTTCTCACACTCGCGCTCGGGATTGGCGCGAACGCGTCAATCTTCAGCGTAGTCAATGCGGTGGTTTTGCAGCCGCTGCCTTTCCCTGATCCGAATCGGCTCGTGATGATCTGGGGCACGGACCTCGATCGCGGACGCATGACAGACGTAACTTCCTATCTGAATTTCGTTGATTGGAAGAATCAGAGCCGAAGCTTCGACAACATGGGTGCGTTCGTGACCCGCAGCATGACGCTTTCGGAAGCGGACGGCGCAGCGCTTCTCAACGGCCTCTATGTCTCGCCGGGATTTTTCGAAACGCTCGGCGTGAACCCGGCGTTTGGCCGGACGTTTCGCGTGGGTGAAGAAGACCCCGGCGTGCCGCAAGTGGCGATACTGAGCCACGCATTCTGGAAGCAGCATTTTGCAGGGCGAAGCGACGTGTTGGGCGAAACTCTGCGAATCACGTATTCGCCGACTGTACGCAGTGAGCGGTCGTACACGATTATCGGCGTGATGCCCGCCAGCTTTCGCGTAATTGCGAGCGCGCAGGAAGATGTTTACCTGCCGCTGCCGGTGGACCCGAATCGCGGTCATGGATTTTTGCGCGTTGTCGGACGGCTGAAATCCGGAGTCACGATTTCGCAGGCGCACGCCGAAATGAACGTGATCGCGCGGCAGCTGGAGAATCAGTATCCAAAATATTTGAGGAACTCAGGCGCGAACGTGATGCCGCTGGTGACGGCGCTGGTAGGCGACGTTCGTCCCGGGCTTTTCATTTTTATGGGCGTTGTCGCGCTGGTGCTTCTGATTGCGTGCACGAACGTCGCACACCTGATGCTGTCCCGCGGCGCTTCGCGGCAACGGGAATTGGCGGTGCGAGTCGCCGTCGGCGCGGGACGCGCCCGCCTGGTGCGGCAATTGCTTACAGAGAGCACCCTGATCGCGCTTGCGGGAGGGGTGTGCGGGCTGGTGCTGGTAATTTGGGCCACTCCGCTGCTGGTGGCGATGCTTGCGCGTAATTTTTCCGTTCCGCGGCTCGCGAGCACGCACACGGATGCCTTCGTGCTCGGATTCACCCTTGCGATTTCGCTCGTCACGGGCGTGCTATTCGGAATCATTCCGGCGCTGGTGGCGATCACTCCGAACTTGAACGAAGATTTGCGCGAGTCGAGCCGCTCCGCGACCTCCGGCAGAAGCGGCGGCCGTGCGCAGAATGCGCTGGTGATTGCGGAGACGGCGCTCGCGCTCGTGCTGCTCAGCTGCGCGGGGCTGCTGCTGAAAGCGTTGTGGCAGATGCGCGCGACTGCGCCGGGCTTCGACGGAACGAACCTGGCTGTCGTCGATTATTTTGTTCCTCAAACGGCATTTCGCACCGACGCGCAGCGCATCGATTTCTATTCCCGCGTGCTCCAGAAAGTGAGTGCCGTCCCCAACGTGCGTTCTGCGGCGTTGGTAGCCGACCTTCCGCTCGGAGGCGGTTCGGACAGCATGGAATTTCACATCGCCGGGAAGCCCGATCCTGCTCCCGGCAAAGGCTTCGAGTCACGGTTCAACATTGTGAGCGCAGGATATTTCCGCACGATGGGAATTCCGATCCGCGCGGGCCGAGAATTCTTGGCAGACGACCAGGTGAATACTCCCGGGTACGTGGTGATCAACGAAGCGGCGGCGCGAAACTTCTGGCCGGGCGAGAACGCGATCGGGCAGCGGATCCAGCTCGATAAATACGCTCTGTCCGTAGTCGGCATTTCGGGCGATGTGCGGAGCAGCGGGCTCGACACACCGGCTGCGCCAGAGATCTACCTCGATTACGCGCAAAACGCGCCGGGATGGTCCTGGCTTGTGCTGGTCGCGCGTACGGCTGATGACACCTCCGCTGTCGCTCCATCAATTCGCGCCGCGGCGGCATCTGTGGACAACAGGGTTCCCGCGGTGCAGGTACGCACGATGGATGAAGTGCTCTCGAGAGCCATCGCGCAACCGCGCGTCTTTGCTACGCTGCTTGGAGTGTTTGCATTTCTCGCGCTGACACTCGCCGGCGTCGGACTCTATGGAGTCGTGTCGCACTCCGTCGCGCAGCGCATTCATGAGATCGGCGTGCGCATGGCGCTGGGAGCCGGCCAGGGGGAT
Organism: Candidatus Acidiferrales bacterium; assembly: GCA_035710585.1. Lineage (GTDB taxonomy): Bacteria > Acidobacteriota > Terriglobia > Acidiferrales > UBA7541 > DASTCZ01. The sequence goes on from DASTCZ010000322.1 coordinate 2,426, forward strand.
GTGATGGCGCTGATGTTGCGGCGTGCGATGGGCATGGTAGTGGCGGGCGTGGCGATTGGATTGGGCGGGGCGGCGTTTTCGGCACAGCTTTTGAAACATCTGGTGCGAAGCGTGGATCACGCGGACCTGTATACGCTCGCAGCGGTGTCGATCGCTCTGTTGCTCGTTGCGTTTTTGGCTGCTTATCTACCCGCGAGGCGAGCGATGCGCGTTGATCCGGTGACGGCGCTGCGTTGCGAGTGATCCCCTTTCGTCGTGATCCAGCCGCGCGCGGGCCGCGCCGGGCTTCAATGCTAGAATTTCCTGCCTGCGCGAATTTTCAGGCGTGCAGAATGTGATGACCACCTATCGCGTCGAAAACTTTGGATGCCGCGCCACTCAGGCGGACGCAGCTCGAATCGAGCAGGAGCTGGTGGCGGCAGGCTGCATGCCAGCCGCTTCTGGCACGGCCGCGGACGTGATCGTTTTCAATACCTGCACCGTAACTGCCGCAGCGGATTTGGAGGCGCGGCAAGCAATTGCGGCTACAGCGCGGCGCGAGTCGAATGCAAAAATTATTGTGACCGGCTGCTACGCGCAACGGGCACCGGAGGAAATCGCGGCGCTGCCGGGCGTGACCTGGGTTGTGGGCAATTCGCATCAACGCGAAATTGCGAAGCTCGTTCCTGGCGCTGAAAGGCAAACTTCGTGTCCTGCGAACCCGGACGAGCCGCTGATCCAAATCGCCGAACGCAAGGATGGCGAGTTCCACGTGTTCAACGATCGCGCGGGACGTGATTCGCTCGATTTCCGAGCAAAGATTCTTGGTGGCGGCGCAGAAGAGCTCGGCGCTCGTGGCGATGTCTTTGGTGGAGTTTCTCCCGGCAGCCACACGCGCCCGATCCTGAAAATCCAGGACGGTTGCGACAACCGCTGCGCGTATTGCGTGATTCCCTTTGTGCGCGGAAAAAGCCGCAGCATGGCTCCCGATGCTGTAGTCAGCGAAATACATCGATTGAACGACGGCGGCACGGAGGAAGTTGTTCTCAGCGGAATTAATCTTGGCAGCTACGGAAGAGATTTAAGTCCACGCGTTGAGCTGCTGCACCTGCTGCGCCTCATCATCGAGCAGACATCGGTCGCGCGCGTGCGGCTTAGCTCGATCGAACCGATGGACGTGACGCAGGAGCTCGTGGAGTTCGCAGCGGCTTCGGAACGCATCGCGCATCACTTTCACATGCCGCTACAGTCCGGATCGGACCGGACCCTCGCGGGAATGCGCCGCTGGTACCGTTCCGCTCACTACGCCGAGCACGCGCAACTCATTCGCAGAATTTTGCCGGATGCCGCGATCGGTGCTGACGTAATTGCGGGATTTCCGGGCGAGACTGAAAAAGATCATCAGGCGACACTCCAGTTCATCGAATCCACGCCGCTCGACTACTTGCACGTGTTTTCGTTTTCCGAGCGGCCGGGAACGGCGGCGGCATCTTTCACGAACCGCGTTCCGGAAAAAGAAGTTCAGCGCCGAGCGAAGGGACTTCGCAAGCTGAGCGAGAAGAAACAAGCGGCGTTTCGAGCGTCACAGACGGGAAAAACGATGCGCGTGCTGACGCTGCGGACAAAATCTATGGACCGCGCGCAGAATCTGACGCGCGCGATTTCGAGCAATTATCTTGACGTGCGGGTGCGCGGGGATTGGCCGGCGAATCGCTGGCTCGATGTGCGCATCATTTCGGCCGGAACCGGCCCGATCGAGGCTGAACTGCTACTTCCCGCAGCTGCCGATTAGAGCGCGCGGAGCAGCGCCGCTAGCCTTCGAAAATTACTTGTGCGACAGCCAGATTTCCGCTGTGCGTGATGCTCAGCGAAATATTGTTTACGCCCAGTTCGCCGGCGATTTCTTGCGCGCGCCCGTGGAGCGAGAGGGTTGGCTTTCCGCCGCGCAAGCGAACCACTTCCAAATCGACCCAGCGCACACCACGCCGCCAGCCGGTACCGAGCGCCTTCATTCCCGCTTCCTTCGCGGCAAAGCGTCCAGCGTAGCGCTCGTACCGGTTGCGGTGCTCTTCGCAGTAGCGGGTTTCGGCGGGCGTAAAGATCCGGTTAAGGAACGGCTGCCCGTGCCTGCGAATTGCTGCCTCTATCCGGTCGATTTCCGCGATGTCGATTCCAAGGCCGACGATCAATCCACGTCTCCGCGCAAATGCATAGCGCCGCCGCATTATACGCGCGATGCATGCTGCTAAGATGGAACGCGAATGAGACGTGCGGTTCAAACCCGGAAAAGAGTTGCGCAGGCGCGCACGCGTGCGCGGAGAGCTTCCGCACCACGAGGATGGGCGTTTCACAAAAAAGCGGGTGTCGAGATTCTGCAAGCGAGCGCTTTCGCCCGCGAAGCGTGGCTGGTTCACGGATTTTCGACGCGTCTTGGCGGCGTAAGTAGGCTTGCAAAGGAAAGTGTTCTGAATCTGGGCTTCACGGAATGGGATACGAAGGAGGTTGTGGGGAAAAATCGCGCGGCGCTACTGGCATCGATTGGCGCGAGCAGGATGCAGCTCGTCTCGCTGCGCCAAATTCATTCCGACGCGATTCACCGTGTCGATGAAGTTCCCCACGAGCCGCTGAAAGGCGATGCGCTGATCAGCGCGACACCCGGTCTCGTATTGGGCGTGCAGACCGCTGACTGCGTACCCATCTTGCTCGCCGACACGCGAACT
>DASTCZ010000323.1:0-3253 GCA_035710585.1 Candidatus Acidiferrales bacterium
CGAGCCGAGGAGCGGAAAGCGCATCAGAATTGTGTTGAAAACGAAGCAGCACGCGAATGCGCCGAGGGCGAAGAATACGGCGACGCTGTAGGGCGTCATGGGATGGCCGGCGGTGAGCGATTTGGTGACAAACGGGGCGAATGCGCCCATGAGGAGGCCGGAGATGACGTTGACGATGATGCCTTTGCCGGAAATTTTTGCGCCGCCGAGGCGTTTGTAGGCGAAGGCGTCGAACAAGATTGCGGCACTGGCGAGCGCGACTCCGATGGCGAGATATGCCGCGTTGCCTTTCGGCTGGAGAGCATAGCTGAGCACTACGCCTTCGACGACGGCGATGCCGATGGCAATCGGAAATGCGATGGAGAGTCCCGCGATGGCGATTCCGGCGACGAGCAAGACATTCGCCATATTGAAAATGAAGCCGCCAATGAGAGCGTAAGTGAGATTTTCGCTACCGGTGGCGCTGACATTCGCGAGGAAGGGTTCGCCGGTGGCGCCGTGGCTGCCGAGGGTGAAAGCGAACACGAGAGAGCAGAGCAGGACGCCGACGATGTAATCCCAGTAGAAAAGTTCGAAGGCGTAATTTTTGGTCCCTTTGTAGGTGTTTGCCCAGGAGCCCCAGAAAACGGCGCTGAAAATCGTCATGACCAGCGCGACGAGGAATGTTGGCGGCGAGTACATCGCTTGCCTCCAGGCGCAGCGAATGTGCGAAAGAAAAGGGCGCGATTCGTTCGGCGCCGGATTTCGGATGCAAGAGCGGCAGCAGCATACATCGCGAGGGCGGCCTCGCAAAGTGGGACCGATATTTGAACGAAACCGGCGGACAGAAGCTGTGGGGATTGAGGGTTCAGCGGTGATTAGCGACAGCTTTCGCGGGCGCCGCGGGCTTCGATTCCGGTTACAACGAGCTCGGCGTTCAGACCGTTTGATCTGAGCGCCGCGTCGATGGTGCGCGTTGCAGGCGCGACTGGCGCGCGGGGATCGAGGATTACCAGAACCGAGGGACCGGCGCCACTGAGGACGGCTCCTGCGATTCCGGATTTTCCGGCGAGGGCGCGGAGAGGCTCGAGCAGAGGGCAGAGAGAGGCGCGGTAGGGCTCGTGAAAGCGGTCGTGCAGCGCTTCGCGAAGAAGCTGAGGATTTCCGGAGGCGAACGCGTGAGCGAGCAGCATCGCATGCTGGACGTTGGCGACGGCGTCGGCTCGCGAGTAGCTTTCGGGTAACATACGTCGCGCTTTCTCCGTGGGAAGAGGCGCCGGCGCGATCGCGGCGATCAATTTCCATTTGGCGCGGACGTTGAGTTGGGAGGCGACCAGGTAGTCCGAGCCGTCGCCGAGATTTTTTACGATGACGTTTAAGCCGCCGTTCCAGCAGGCCGCAGCGTTATCGCCGTGACCCTCGAGCCGAGTTGCCGCAGCGAGGATCGCGGCGTCTTGCCATCGGAGATTACCGAAATGGTTTGCGAGCGCGATACCGGCCAAGCGCGCCGCGGCTGAGGAGCCGAGGCCCTTCCCGATGGGGATTTCGTTTTTTAGCTGGAGCGCGAGCGGAATTACTCTGCGGCCTTCGGCGGCAAGAATTGAGCGATACGTGTCGAGTATTAAGTTGCCTTCGAGGCGTTCGCAGATATTCTGATCGCGTCCTTGCGCGTCAATTGAGAAATCAGCGGCGCGGCGCGCGCGAATATACAAGGGCATTTTTAGCGCGACGGCCGCGGCATCGAAGGCGGGACCTAGATTCGCGGATGTAGCGGGCAATTTCAGCGATATCGTTTGTGCGGCGCTTGAACGTTTCGGTGTGCGAGGCATGGTCAGTGAGCCAGTTTCTCGAGTTCGCGGATTACCGCCCCTGAGTCCGCGTCCATCGCGAGCGGCGGTCTGCGCAATCGCGCGGCTTCCGCTGATTGAGCGGCAAAATGTCCGTCGCGGTGAAACTCGAGAGCGTATTCAGGATCTTTCAGCGTGTGACCGGTCAGGATCAAAACGACGCTTTCGTCCGGCTGCATGAGATTTGAGCGCAAGAGCTTTTTCAGTCCTGCCAAGGTTGTCGCGGACGCGGGTTCGCAGCCGATCCCTTCCGCACCGATCTCAGCTTTTGCGATGGCGATCTCGTCCTCCGAAACATCTTCGCAGCGGCCGGCGGTTTCATTCAAGGCGTCTACGGCTTTTTTCCAGAGCGCGGGGTTGCCGATGCGAATTGCGGTTGCGCGAGTTTCGGCATGGACGGGCTCGAGGCTCCGTCCTCCGTTTTTGCTCATGCTGCGCGCCAAGGGATTTGCTCCTTCCGCCTGGATAATCGAAATCCGCGGGAGCTTTTCGATCAATCCCAACTCGCGCATCTCGGCAAAGCCTTTTCCGATTGCTGAACTATTCGCCAGATTTCCGCCGGGCACGATCACGTGATCCGGCACATGCCACTCGAGCTGCTCCATCAATTCGAACGCGGCGGTTTTTTGCCCCTCGCGGCGGTAGGGATTGACGGAGTTCACGAGGTAGACGGGGAATTTGCGCACGACTTCGGCGAGAACGCGCACGCAGCCGTCAAAATCAGCTTTCAGTTGCAAAAGATGCGCGCCGTAGTCGAGAGCTTGCGCAACTTTGCTCCAGGCGATTTGCCCATCCGGGATGAGCGCAAAGGAATTCATTCCGGCACGCGACGCGTACGCGGCCATGGAGGCGGAGGTGTTGCCGGTGGAAGCGCACGCGACCCATGAAAAATTCTTCTCGCGCGCGACCGAAATCGACGCGGTCATGCCTGTGTCTTTGAAGGAGCCAGTCGGATTCATGCCTTGATGCTTGGCGAGGAGCTTCGGAAGACCAAGGGCGCGCGAGATACGCGGCAGCGGATACAGGGGCGTGTTTCCTTCGCGATGTGTTACGCAGATGCGCGCATCGGCCAGAATCGGTAGAAGCTCGCGAAATCGCCACACGCCGCTCTGATCTTCCGGAGCGTTGCTCGTCTTTCGACGCGTCCACGCGCTTCTGAGGGCGTCGATGTCGGACTGTGGCAAGCGCGCGCCGCGTTCCAAAAGGGAATAGCGAATCTCGAGGATGTCGCCGCAGCCGGCGCAACGAAAATCAGTCTCGCCGCCCGAAGCATTGCGATCGCAGCTGACGCAGCGAACGAGCGGCTGGCCGATGTCGAGGGAGCTCGGCGTGACATTCTGGGAAGCGCTTCGGAGCACGGCCCAACTATTGTCTGGATTTCAACTCCGAATCAAGTCGCCTGAGAGGAAATCAGACAGCGACGATTG
>DASTCZ010000324.1:0-8615 GCA_035710585.1 Candidatus Acidiferrales bacterium
GATGCGGCGCGCTCTGCCTTCAACGAACTGAGGGCGGCGCGCGGCGAATTGAAAAGCGAACTTGCCAACGATCCGCAAAATCGCAACCGCATTGCGATCCTCGAGACACAACTTCAGGCCATGGTTGCCGCGGCGAGCGGCGACGTGGCCCAGGCAGTGAAATTCGTGCAAGAGATCGCGCCTACTGAAGAGGCCATGCCGTTTGAATTCGGCCCGCCGTTCGTGGATAAGCCGTCGTATGAACTCCTCGGAGAGCTTTTGCTCCAGGCGGGAAAAGGGGCAGATGCAAAAGCTGCGTTTGAAACCGCGCTCAAACGGACGCCGGAAAGAACATCTTCGCTGGTAGGACTATCGAAATCAGAGAAGGCGCTGGGCGATGTGGCCGCGCAACGCCAAACTGATGAGAAGTTGAAGCAGATTTGGCACAGCGCCGATCGCACACCGCCCACGCAATAGGTCAAACTATTTGTCTACTTGTGGTGTTTGAAGAATTCGACTTGCTTGAGCCGGCGCTTAGCTTCTTCCTTGGATTTGTACGGGCCGCCGAGATTCTTCCCTCGCTCTGAAGTGACCTTATAGCCGCCTTTCACTTTTTTGATCATTAGGGCCTCCATCTACCGCTAATGATTGGATGCCCGCGCGTGCAGCATGCGTGACGCGAAAAAGGAAGAAAACATCGGGACTCTGCGGAGCTAGTGTTGAGTCAAAAGGTCGGGGCGGTTGCGGCGAGTTTTTGCAAGAGCGGCATCACGGCGCCATTGGCGGATTTGTTCGTGATTGCCGCCGATCAAAACTTCGGGGACGCGCCAGCCGCGAAAATCGGCCGGGCGGGTGTAGTGAGGACAATCGAGGAGCATTTGGTGATCCGCATCGCTCGCCGCCTCACGCGATGGAGCTGATTGGGCGCGCACAGCGGGTATGCTTGCCGCGAACGATTCATTTTCGGAAGACGCTTCGTTGCCCAGCGCTCCGGGCAAAAGTCGCGTCACTGCATCGACCACTAAAGCCGCAGCCAGTTCTCCGCCAGAGAGTACGAAATCGCCGATCGAGATTTCGTCTGTCGCGAGATGTTGGGCAACACGCTCATCTACGCCTTCATAGCGTCCGCACAGCAAAATGACGCGGTCGAGCTTCGCGAAGCGCTTCGCGTCTTTCTGACGAAATGGGTGGCCTGAAGCGGACAGCAGAACGATGGAGGTGTCCGAAGCGGGCGGCCGCGATCCCGACGCGTCGCCAGCGCTGTGCCCTAGCAACGATTCGACGGCTTCGAACAACGGCTCGGGCTTGAGCAACATGCCTTCACCGCCGCCGAAAGGGCGATCGTCAACGGTGTGATGGCGATCGTGGGTGAATTCGCGCAGATCGTGAACAAGAACTTCGGCGATGCCAGCTTCGCGCGCACGGCGAACGATGCCGTAATCAAGCGGCCCGGAAAAAAAATCGGCAAAGATGGTGACGATGTCGAAGCGCATCTGTGCTTCGACATTGTAGCGTTACTGCGAAGATTTGCGGTTAAGCGCTATTCGTAGCGAAGCGCTTCCACGGGATCGAGCCGCGAGGCTTTCATGGCGGGCCACACTCCGAAAACCAGCCCGATGAAAAGCGATACGCTCACGCCGATGGAAACGGCCCACCACGGGACGATAGCGTGCAGTTCGGTGAAATGGCGAATGGCCGCGACAATCGTCTCGACAGCGCCGACGCCGATGAGACCTCCGGCCAGCGTGAGCGCCATTGCTTCGAAGAGAAACTGAAGAGTGATGTCGCGCCGCCGGGCGCCGATGGCTTTTCGGACGCCGATTTCGCGAGTGCGTTCGGTGACGCTGACCAGCATGATATTCATCACGCCGACGCCGCCAATCAGCAGCCCGACCGAGCTCAAGACCACTGTGGCGAGAACGACCATTCCCACAATCTGGTTGAAGCTATCGATGTCCTGCTGCGACGTGTTGATTTCAAAATTATCCGGCGCGTTGTAGGCCACGTTTCTCCGCCGCCGCAGCACTTCCCGCGCCTGGTCTACCGCGCTATCGAGCGACGCCTGGTCCGCCTGGAAACGAATGCTGTTCTCGTCTGCCTGAGCGTACTCCTTGCGGAAGGTCCAATACGGAATCACGACGCGGCGATCTTCGTCGTTCATGCCGAAGCTGCCCTTGGGCTTCACGAAAACTCCGATGACACGAAACGTGGAGCCATCGATGCGGACTTCATGGCCCACAGCGGGCAACTCGCCGAATAACGCGCTGGCTGCGTTTTCGCCAAGTACGACCACGTTTTGGCGGTGCTCGTTTTCGGGCTCGGTGAAGAAGCGACCCTCTTTCATCGCGGCGTTCGCATACACGTAGGGATAATTCGCTTCGGCGCCGCGGAAATCGACTCCCGAAACGGTCTGGTCGCCGAAGCGCACGTTGTGCGGCGATTGCCAATAGGAAATCCACACGGTTAGGTTCTTGATCGCGGGGCACTGCTCGCGCAGCGCTTGCCCGTCTTCAAGCGTAAGTGGTTTCCGCTCGCGCTCATCCTTCGTCATGCGACGGCCCATGTGCTGGCCCTGGCCCAGCCGGCTCACAAACGCAGTGTCGGCGCCGAACGAAGAGATGCTGTCGATCACATTCTGGCGGAAGCCTTGAATCAATGCGCCGACCAGCATGAGCACGCCGACTCCCATGACGACGCCGAGCGTGGCAAGGAGGCTACGCAACTTGTGTGCGCGGAGCGTATCCATCGCGAGGACGAGATTTTCGCGGTAATCCTGAGCCATAAGACCTCTATGCCTCGGCCCGCAGCGCTTCGATCGGATCGAGCTTGGCTGCGCGCATCGCCGGGTAAATTCCAAAGAAAAGTCCGACAACCGTGGAAAGCGTGAGGGAGATGATGACGGCGATGATCGGCGTGCTCATCGGGAATCCCAATACTGTGCGCACGAACCAAGTGACGCCCGACGCGAACAAAATGCCGACGATGCCGCCGGCGGCCGCGAGCACAGCTGATTCAACCAGAAATTGAGTGAGGATGTGCGACCGACGCGCGCCCAGCGCTTTGCGAATGCCGATTTCACGGGTGCGTTCGGTAACCGCGGCGAGCATGATGTTCATGATGACGATGCCGCCGACAACCATGAATACGGAGGTCAGTCCGACGGCCATCGCGAAGATGTTTCCGGTCAATTCCTTCCAAAGGCCGGTGATCGAACTCGATCCGATCAGTCCGAAATCGTCGGGCGCGCGGTATTGCAGATGGTGGCGAGCGCGGAGAATCATGCGCACCTCGTCCATGGAAGCATCAATCATTTCCGGCGAGACCGCAGACACAAACATCGTGATCGAATTGTTGGTCGAGTGCCAAACTTTTTCGTATGTGAGGAACGGCACCATCACGAACTGATCCTGCGATTGTCCGAGGACAGTTCCGATGGGATTCGCGACTCCCAGTACCTGAAATTCCTGCGTTGCGACACGGACCGTGCGGCCGAGGGGATCAACGTTGGGGAAAAGCTTCGTCGCGATGTCGTTGCCGAGCACGCAGACGTTGGTGCGATGGTCGTTGTCGGATTGTGAGAAGGAACGGCCTTTGGCGATGGTGATCGCGCGGACGTCGAGGTAGTTCGGCGTGATTCCGAGAATGTTGGCGTCTTCAAAGACATCGCCGCCTCCGCGAACGTCCTGGGTGGTCGCCTCGATCGCAGCTACCTCTTGCGCCGTTTTCATATTGTCGGAGAGGGCGAGGTAATCGTCGTAGTTCAGGCGCGGGCGCTTCTGGGCTTTGGTGAACTCGTCCATATTGGTGATGATGCCGAAGCGATCGACGACATAGGCGTTAGCGCCGAGATTGGCGATTTTTTCGGAGACGTAAAGGTTCAGGCCAGCGACGACGGATTGGACGCCGACGAGGGTAGCGACGGCAAGGATGATACCTAGTAACGTCAAGAAACTACGGAGCTTATGAGAGCGGAGGGTATCCAGGGCGAGGACAACGGTCTCGCCCAGGGCCACATGGGCCGATGTTCGTTTTTCCGGCATGATGATGGATGGCGTGCTTTTGCCCGATTCCTATTGTAATTAACGTCTCAGCCGCTTGAAAAGTTTCTGAGCGCGGCTAATTTCCGCCGGAAGAGTGCGCTACCTGTTGCTTCGGCGGCACTCGGAGAGCGAAGAAACCAGCATCTCCCAAGCCCCTGCTTTACAATCAGTTGTGGGGCGCTCTCAGGCGATCGTGCAACCGCAATCGATTGAACCGAATCCTTCCAGGCGAACTTGTCCCGAAGCTTTGTCTATGCGTTTCTGGATCCCCATCTTCGCATGTTACTTAAGTCTTTGCCTCTCTGGGGCCCCTGCTCGAGCCCAAACGTCCACGCCCGCCGCCGCGCCGTTGACGGAAGAGCAGAGGACGTTGCTGCGTCGGATGGTCGAAAACCAACACGCGAGCGATCACGCCCTGGAGGTTTTTGAACGTACCGAGCGGCGCGAGCTGCGTCCGAGAGCTGGTAACGGACCCACGGACGAGGACCGTTCATACCGGGTGGTGCCGACGGGAACCGGGTTCGTGAGGGTGCTGGTCGCGGAAAATGGCCGCCCGGTGTCCGCCGCAGATTACAGGAAAGGAATGCTGGAGCTGCAAAAGGCGCTGGAGGATGTGCTCGATTCGAATAATCCGCGCGCGCACGACGATTTCGCGAAGCGCGACCGGCGGACACGCGAGCGTACAACGCTGATCGACGCGGTGCGCGAGGCGTACATCGTGACGTCAATAGGCACCGAGCTGCGGGACGGGCACACGCTGCAGAAATTCAGGTTGGAGCCCAATCCTGCCTACCGGCCGAAGACGCGGACGATGGAGTTCATGTCGCATACCCGCGCGACAATCTGGGTAGAGGAGAAGAGCGCGAGCCTCGCACAGATCGGAGGGGAAGTGGTCAGCGACGTCTCTTTTGGAGCCGGAATTGGGAAGGTGTACAGGGGTGCGACGCTTTTCATGCGGCAACAAGAAGTTCAACCGGGCGTATGGCTGCCAGAGTACTACCAGACGGATTACACGGCGCGGAAACTATTTTTTGTAAGCGAGACGCATGAACGAATTACCACCGTGAACTACCGCAGAATTGGGCCACCAGCGGAAGCGCTGGCGGAAATCAAGCGCGAGCTGAAGGTCGCCGCGGACCCGAGATAGCGCGGGCATCGCTCCGCGAGCGAACAGCATCACAGTAAGTAACGGTCGCCCCTCAGTACACCCTCACAAAAGAACAACGGACCAGGAGAAGACCATGCGAGTGAAAACTCACGTGCAGATCGCCGTCGTATTGTCTTTTGCCGTCCTGACCGTCGGAATGCTGTTTGGCCAGAGCGGAGATCCACAAAATGAGAGAGTCAACGGAACGGAACCAGCTGCGCAGAAGCTGCCGCTGCGCCGCGTGGTGCTTTACAAATCCGGGGTCGGATATTTCGAACACACGGGACAAGTTAAGGGAAATGAGAATGTGGAGATCGATCTCACGAGTGCCCAGCTGGACGATGTTTTGAAATCTCTGACTGCGCTGGACATGAACGGCGGGCGCATCGCCGGCGCCAGCTACAACTCGAAAGATCCGGCGAACCACCAGCTTGGAGCGCTTTCGGTACCTGTCGCGGAAAAGCGTACGCTCGCCGATCTGTTACTGGCGCTTCGCGGTGCGCAGGTGGCGATTCATACCGGAAGTGAAGATTTTAGTGGGCGATTGCTCAGCGTGGAGGAAAAGACAAAAGGAGAAGGAGAGACGCAAACACAGAACTGTGAGATTTCCGTGCTTAGCGACGCAGGTGAGATGCGCTCGTTTCGCATCGAGCCAGGCACTTCGCTGCGATTCCTTGATGCGAAACTCGAACAGCAGCTGGCCCGTGCGCTGGGGCTGCTCGACGCTTCGCATGCGCAGGATGCGCGACGGCTCGTCCTGACGGCGACCGGAAGCGGCGCGCACGAACTTCGGGTGAGTTATCTGAGCGAAGTTCCAGTCTGGAAGACCACGTATCGCATAGTGATCCCCGAAAACGCGAGTGAGAAGCCGCTGCTGCAGGGCTGGGCGATCGTCGATAACACGGTAGGAGAAGATTGGAACAACGTGGAGCTATCACTCGCGGCTGGAGCGCCACAGTCATTTGTGCAGCAAATCTCGCAGCCATACTATGCACGTCGGCCGGTGATGCCGATGCCGGTGGCATTTCAACTCACGCCGCAGACGCATGCGGAAACGCTTTCGTGGGAAACCGGGAGTTTGTCCGGCACCGTGACTGACCCTCAGCACGCATCTGTCGCAGGCGCGGAAGTCTCCATATTTGACTCCAATGATCAACGGCTCGTTCAGACGACTTCGGATAGTGAAGGCGATTATCGAGTTTTCGGATTGCCTGCGGGAAAGTATCGGGTCGAAATCACCAAAACTGGATTTTCTAAAACGGTCATCAAGGATGTGGAAGTTGAACCCGGAGAGGCCGCTAGCGTAGACACGGCGCTGAGAGTTGGACAGATGGCGCAAACAGTGACGGTTATGGGGAGCGCGGGTGCCTTGGTCGAAACGGAGAATGCTTCCGTCGCAAGCGTCAGCGTGGAAGAGGATTCGGTGCGCGCTGCAAGAGATGCTCAAGAAGAATTTCTTGCTGCCGCCCAGACGATCAGCGCGGCGCGAGGGCGCCCGTTGGGCGATCTTTTCGAATACAAGATTCGGGACAAGGTTTCGATTCAAAAGAATCAGTCCGCGCTCGTGCCGATCGTGCAGACCGACGTCACCGCAGAGAAGATTGCGCTGTGGCATGCTGGAATGAATTCCCCGCGTCCACTGCGCGCGCTGTGGTTCACCAACAGCAACAATCTGGTGCTCGACGGGGGAACATTCAGCGTGGTCGATGGCGGATCGTTCGCGGGAGAGGGCTTCATTGACTCGATGCAGCCCGGAGAGAAGCGAATCATCTCGTATGCGGCGGATTTGGGATTGCAAGTAATCGCCGAACCTTCGCTCGAACCCGGACGGGTCACACGCGTTCGCGTACACGGTGGAACGCTCACTCGGATCTCTGCGGTAGCGGAGACGACGGTCTACACGCTGCACAACGAAGATAGCTCGGCGCGGACCGTGATTATTGAGCATCCGGTGCGCCAAGGCTATCAACTCGATCCACTCATTCATCCAGAAGAGAAGACTGCGATCGCGTACCGGTTCCGCGTGAACGTCGAGGCAAAGAAATCAGTAGAATTCCGCGTGCGAGAGAACCGGCTCGTGAATGCGGAATACGCGCTGGGGAACTTCAGCGAAGAAATCTTGAAGATTTTCCTGCAGGGGCGCGAGTTGAACCCGGCGCTTGAGCAAGCATTGCGGCAACTGCTGGCGCAGAAAAATGCGGTGGCGGGGCTCGAGGCTGCGATGAAGGCGAAACAGTCCGAATCGGAGGAAGTATTCAAGGACCAATCGCGTCTGCGGGAAAACATGAAGGCGTTACGGGGAAGCGCGGAGGAGAAGGCGTTGACGGAACGTTACACGCGCGAACTCGACGCGCAAGAAACTCAATTAGCAACGTTGCGGCGCGAGATCGCTGCGCTCGAAGTGCAGCAAAAGAAGGCGCAGGCGGAACTCGACGCGATGATCGAGAAGATGGCGTTCGACATTCCGATCTAACGGAACGAGAGTGAGCGTCTAGCGGCGCTTGCGGGACAGCGCCGTCGCCCAGTGTGAGAGGTGATTGAGCGACTGGGCATGCGTGCGCTCGAGGTGAATGGGAGTGATGGAAATTTCACCTGCCATCACCGCCGCGTAATCCGTGTCGGGACCGATGCCGTCAGTGATTTGCTGTTCGTGCAGCCAGTAATAAGTTCGTCCGCGCGGGTCGGTGCCTTCGGTGAGGAGGTTTCGGGTCACTTTTTCGGATTGGCGCGTGAAGCGGACGCCGCCATTCCATTCGACGGGCACGTTGACATTTAAGAAGACGCCGTCAGGAAGGTTTTCGCGAAGGACGATTTCTGAGAGGTCGCGCGCGAATTCCGCCGCGTGGTCAAACCGCACCACTTTGCGATCGCGGTACACCACTGAAATCGCGATTGCGGGGACGCGATTGATGGCCGCTTCCGCCGCGGCACCGACGGTGCCAGAGTAAAAAATATTTTCCCCCATGTTGCCGCCGCGATTGATTCCGGAAATCACCAAGTCGGGCTTCTCAGGTAAGAGCTTGTTGAGCGCGACGATCATGGCGTCGGCGGGCGTTCCTTCGACGGACCACTCGCGTTCGGCGACCTGCTCGACGAAGATCGGCTGGCGCAATGTGAGCGCCTGCGCCGAGGCGCTCTTCTCCATATGCGGAGCGACCACGGTAAGCGTGGCAAAGTCTTTCAGGCCTTCGACGAGGGCGCGGAGGCCCTCGGCAAAAATTCCGTCGTCATTACTGATCAAAATGTGAGGCATAGGGCCAACTTCGAGTGTGCCACAGAATTGATTTTGCCGCTGGCGAGCGAATTGCGAAGTTTCTTGCCGGAGAAAGGGAGGGGCTTTACGTGTCGATTGCCCCTCGTACTACAGCGAGCTTCGCTTAACGAATCAGGCTGTCGAGTTCGCCGACATCGAGCCCGGCCTCGCGGTAATACTTGCGGCAAAGGTCGAG
>DASTCZ010000325.1:0-3818 GCA_035710585.1 Candidatus Acidiferrales bacterium
GCGCTCGTCTCGGTGGGGGTATTTGGCACCATTGCCTATTTCGTCCAGCAGCGCACTCAGGAGTTTGGAATCCGCCTCGCTTTGGGCGCGCAGCCCGCGACCATTCTGCGCCACTCGCTCGGCCAGTCCCTCGGCATCGGCAGCATCGGAATCGCCACCGGAGTCGCGGGCTCGCTGATCCTCGGCCGCCTGCTGAAACACACTCTCTATCTCGCGCCAGGCGAACACACGGGGATGCTCTACGGAATCAGCATTTACGATCCGCGCACGCTTGTTGTGACTTCGCTTCTGGTGGTGGGGATTATTTTGCTTGCGAGTTACGTCCCGGTCCGCCGCGCCATGCGCACAGACCCCATGGTCGCCCTTCGCTACGAGTAATTGTTGTGGAGCAGGCTTCAGCCTGCCAGCAGCTTTTGAACCCTGTCTTGGCGCCTATGCAGGCAGAACAGGCAACCGCTCGGCTGCTGCTACTTTCCGTTGCCGCTCGTCGAAGGAATACAGCACGTCCGCGTTTAGTACGATTGCGGCAGCCACGTGAAGCAGGTCCAATGTGCGTGTGCCAAGCGTCGCGGTGCGCCGTCGCGAAATAGCGATCGCTTTTTCCCAGCACTCAGGGCCAAGCTGCTCGATTCGAAATACCCCCGCACCTTGATGACGCAAGAACTCTTCGCGGACCAGCCTGGCTTCGCGCCGCGTCCACTGTTTTCGAAACACTTGCAGTTCGAGTGCGTTGGTGAATTCAGCTTCACCCAACGCGGTGAGGAGAAATACGGGCTGCTGCTTTACGAGTGCCGATGCAGTGGCTGAATGGCCATCATGCCCGTACAGCGACATCAAGAAGCCCGTGTCCGCATAGGCGATCAATATCGGCCCCGCGCGTCGGAAACGATCTTCGTGCCTGTTTTGCGGGCTTTTCGTATACCGAAAATTCGCCGCCGGATCGCTGAGAAATCGGGGTAGGCTTCTGTCTCTGGCCGGATGGCCGAAAGCTTGGCGATCATCTTCCGCCGCTTGTGTACCAGGATCTCCTCACCCTTTTTCAGGCGAGCCTCAACTTCCGAAAAGTGATACCGGAGGTCGCGTATCGAAACTTTCATATGTGACTCATTGTAGCATCACATCGGCGGCAAAGGAAGTCTCTGCTGCAGTCCTGTGGAGTCACTGTCCTTAGGGACGTCGCCTGTTGTGGCCTCGTGCTACTGGCGGTTACGTCACCGTTCCGCCAGTTTCCTCCCAGCGTTCAAATTGTCGAAATTCATGATCGTATTCAGCACCAGCGAGTAGTTGCCTTCGGTCTCGCCGCGGTAGATCGGATTCGTCGAAAACATCACCACGTGGCCTTTGCCTTCCGGCGAATCCACCACCGACGGGTGCTCCGCAATCTCCCCGCCGTTGTCCACTAATCCCGATACCAATAAATCGCGCGCCTCCGAGTACCGGAAAATCACGCGCGGACGCTGATCCGGCGGTATCAGCCCCACGTTGTTCCTCATCTGTTCTTCGGTAACTGGAGCCGCTTCCCACGGTTGCACCGTCGCTTCTTCCGGAGGCGCTACGCTCTCTCGCCCCGGAACAAAGTCTGGCTCGCCTTGCTGCCCGCGACCCGTCGGACGCGCGCCCAAATCGGGCCCAAGCCTGCGCCCGCCGCCTCGCCTCCCCACCACATTCGACACGCCAAAGATCGGTCCGTTATTGCAATATGCCGAAAGCGTATCGCCATACCCATACGCAATCGGGCTCGCGTCATCCACGATTCGCGTCTTCACGACCGTCCCTACAATCTTCATCCGCTGGCCTTGCGACACCGACACGCCGTCCACCATCCCCATCGTCGCCGCAAAATTCGCCGTATCGGCCACAGTCACGAGCACGCCGCCGTTCCGCACGAACGCCTGCAAATGTTCGAGCCCTTCCCAACCCAAGCCCGGCCGCATGTCATCAGTTGAATCGTCCGTCCCGAGATTTGGCGTCTCCGCCGTTTTTTTCCACGGCAGCGCGTTCCCCCAGTCGGTCGGCATCCCGCGAATAATCGATGTCGGGTTTCCGCCTCCTCCCGTGGGAGGGAAGAGAATTACGTCGTATTTCGCGTTCAGGTCCGCATCTTTCGCGACCGTCTGCGTGCTGATGTATGTGTACGGAATCTGCATCGTGTCTAGAGCTTCCCGCCACCAGCCCTCCGTCTGCGTAGAAAGCCACGTGTGCAGCAGCGCCACTCGCGCCGCGCGCACCGGATGCATCTTCACGGAGGGCGATGCATCGATCGCAGTTATCTGCAATCCCAACCCACTGTTCGCCGTTTGCAAATCCACGCTACTCACGCCCTTCAGCACGAACGATCCTCGGCTGAAGTGCTTTCCTCCCGCGTCAAACGCTTCTTCCGCCGCTTCGATATCCGCATTCTTCAGCTTGTACCGCAAGGTCGCCAGCTCAGGCTCGCCCGTCGCGTTGATCGCGTACAGCGCACCCGTTCCGCTCACCGCACCGGCCGCGCGGAGATCACTTACCTTCTCCATCGGCGCATCGAGCACTTTCTTGTCCGTCACTCGCACCACTTGCACGTTGAACAGCTCTCCAAACGTCCATCCCGTGTCGTCATAAGGCGTCGTCTGCGGATCATTCGGCGCCCAGTATTGATAATCGAGCAGCGAATCCGCTATGCGTGCGTACGGCTGATCCATTCGAATGACGTAGCTCCCCGCCGGAAATTCGCGCGTTACCATCCGCGCGCCCTGCGGCTCGGCCCCTTCTTGTGCATTTGCACCGCCTGCTCCGCCCGCCGCCTGATTTCCTCCGCGGCCTCCAGCCCCTCGCCCGCCTCCGCCCACCCGCGGCGCAGGCACGCTCGCCGAAAATGCCGCCGTCGCCCGCGAAATCTCCACGCGTTGTTTTGCCATCACCTTCAGCAAATCGATTTGCGCTGAAAGCCGCGGATCGTTTCCAGGAAGCACGTAAGCCGCCGGCCCCTCGCGCGTCGGTTTCTCAATGGATCGCTTCGCCTTCAAATAAAAATTCTTCAGGAAAAATCGCCGGTTATCCGCGAAATAATGCAGCGAAGTCAGCAGGCCCGTCTGCTCGTAATTGTTGTTGTTCCGTTGCGACCACTTTGTCGTCGGCAGCGGCGGATCCTGCCGGTACCACGTCCGGTCGTATTCGTTCGGCCCCAGATTCCGTGTCAGCGTGTCAGCGCCGCCATTTCCAAACGTCTCGTACAGCCGGCTGATCCCGTTATGCATCGCCGCGATAAACATCAAATATCCCGGCGACCATGTATCAAACGTCCCGTGAGTGAAGACGCCCGGCATTCCGAACCGCTCCATGTCTGCCACGTTTCGCCAGCCGAGCATCTCCCACTCGTTTGTCAGGATCGGATCGACCCACGAATTAAACGGTCCGTCGCCCGCCGTGTTGTCGTAGAGATATGGCACCGACTCGTGCAGGTCGTGCAGCACCACGGCCTTCTTGTCCACGAAGGTGTTCAACACATTTTCCGTGAGCTTCAGCGTCACGCCCATCGCATCGCGATTGTTGTCGTGCGCCACGTATTTGCCCCAGTAAATCAGCGGCGGCCAGTTTTCATTCGGGTGCGCGAGATGCCATTTGTAGATGTCTACCATCCGGTCGCGCCCATCCACTTCCACCACCGGCGTAATTAGTGTGATCACCCCGTTTCGAATTTCCTGTATGTACGGGCTCTCGTCCACTGCCAGCCGGTACGCCAGCTCCATCAGCGCCGTCGGCGCACCCGTCTCCGTCGAGTGGATCGTTCCCGTGATGTAGTACACAGGCAGCGCGGTCGCGACGATCTTGTCCGCCTCCGC
>DASTCZ010000326.1:0-5374 GCA_035710585.1 Candidatus Acidiferrales bacterium
CGATCGTGTGACGGAAATTCAAAACACCGTGATGGCGATCATCGAAGCGCGCGCGAAGTTGGAAAACCAGAGAAAGGCGAATGCGGGCTCGGCGTCTTCGATCGACGCGCTGGAAAAGGAACTCGACTCGATTGAAGGCGAGCTGATTCAGATGAAATCCGTGAACCGCGAAGCCGGGCTGGTGTATCCGATCATGTTGGACGCACAGTACGCAGAACTCGGCGGCGTGATCGAAAGCGCTGACACGGCGCCGCCCGCGCAAGTGATCGAAATGTTCAACGAATACGAAAAACGTTACGCTCCGCTGCAGGCGCGATGGAAGGCGGCGCAAGCGAAGCTGGGAACGATGGGCGACTGAGTTTCGTCGGAGGCAGAGAGAAGGAAAGGGCGGAGGAGACGTGGGCCTCCGCCCTTTTCATTTCGCCCGATTCGCGCGGTGCGGAAGTCCGGACAGCGCGATCGCAGAACTTTTCATTCGGGATTTGACGACGCCCGCGAGGGTGATGCGCTCACTTCAGGCAGGCCCGCGCCCTTCAGCTTGTCATTGAACGCGCGCAGGTCCACGTCGATCGCTTTTTTCAGCGCGCCGAGCGCCTGATCGAGCTCCGCGCTCAACGTGGTGAAGACCTCTTGCTCCTGTTGCGTGGGAGCGAAATCGCCCGACGCGGCGCTCGCGAGCGCCGCGATGCGATTATTCAATTTGAGCGGGTAGATGAGCGTTTGATCGTCGAAGCCTGTAAATCGCGGCTCGTAGAGCTTCAGTACGATGTCGTTCAATTCCCCGCTGAGTTTTGCGCTGGAATCTTTCACGCCGCCGTTCGTCCCAGCTTTCTGCGAAGCGGATTCGATCTGTTGCTGAACGTGATGAATCTGGTTGATGGCTTCGTTGGTGGCGGAAAGCTTGTCGCGCACGGCGAGAAGCAGTTCGAGCTGCTTGCGGTAGTCTTCCGCGGT
Source organism: Candidatus Acidiferrales bacterium (assembly GCA_035710585.1). Lineage (GTDB taxonomy): Bacteria > Acidobacteriota > Terriglobia > Acidiferrales > UBA7541 > DASTCZ01. The sequence continues at coordinate 955 of DASTCZ010000326.1, forward strand.
CGTCGCGAGTGACGGGTCTTTTTTTATTTCGAAATTTTCAGTGAAGGACTGGCCGTCAACGGTCAGCTTCACTGTGTATTGGCCGGGGATCGCTTCGGGGCCACGCAGGCTGCCTCCCAGGAAGAAAGTTCCTCCGTCGATTCCGGCGGCGTCGGGATAGCGCATGTCCCATTGAAAGCGATTCATGCCAGGTTGCGTGGAAACGATCGCGGCGCCTCCGCCTTGGCCGCGGCCCGGGCGGCCAGCGGTTTGCTGTGCCGCTGCTCGCGCGACGCTCGTGAAGGACTTGATCATCTTCCCTGCGGCATCCTGAAATTCGAGCGTCACCGGCTGTTGCGGCGCAGCTGCCAAGGAGTACTCGACGATTACGCCGCTGGGTCCGCCTCCGCCGCCCGCGAAGCCCCGGCCGCCGCGTCCGCGATAGGCGTCGCGCGGCTTATAAAGATGCGTGCCCGCGGACGCGGAAGCGAGTCCTTGCTCGATCGAAGTGATGTCGTCGAGTACCCAGAAGGCGCGGCCCTGTGTGGAAGCGATCAGATCACCATCGTGAATGGTGAGGTCCGTGACGGGAACGATGGGCAAATTGAGCTGCAGGCTCTGCCAATGGTCGCCATCGTCGAACGAAATATAGACCCCGGATTCCGTGGCGGCATAAAGCACGCTCGGCCGCGCTGGATCCTGCCGCACGCTGCGGACAAACGTGTCCGGCGCGATGCCGTTGACGGCGAGAGTCCACGTTTTGCCGTAATCGTGCGTGCGATAGATGTATGGATGAAAATCGTCCAGCTGATAGCGATTCACGGCGGCGTAGGCGGTTGCAGGATCGCGCGGCGAGGCTTCGATGACGTTAACGCGCGTCCAAGGCTGAATCTGTTGCGGCGTGACGTTGCTCCACTGCTGGCCGCCGTTGCGCGTAACGTGGATGAAACCGTCGTCGGAGCCCGCCCAAATCACATTTTTGTCCGCGGCTGAGGGCGCAATGGTGAAAACCGTGCAGTAAATGTCTTCGAGCCGGCCGCCGCTTTCTTTTTGCGAGTCGTGGCGCGTGAGGTCGGGGCTGATCGGTTTCCAGCTGCGGCCTTGATCGGTGGATTTGAAGACGACGTTGCCGCCGGCATAGATCGCACTTGGATCGGCGGAAGAAATCGCGACGGGAAATGTCCACTGGAAGCGGTATTTGGTCTCAATGCCTGTGCGTCCGCCGGGAAGATCGGGCCAGACGGTGATGTTCTGCGCGATGCCGGTACGGCGATCGAAGCGTGTGAGAAGGCCCCAGTAGGCGCCAGCGTAAATGATGTTCGGGTTCGTGGGATCGGGAACGACGTAGCCGCTTTCTCCGCCGCCGACTTCAGCGAAGTTGGCACCGCCGCCGCGGCCGCCGGAGGCCTGGCTCGCGATCGAAACCGTGGTGTTGTCCTGCTGCGCGCCGTAGACGTGATACGGGACGTCGTTATCCGCGCGCACGGTGTAGAACTGCGCGGTCGGCTGATTCATTTCCGCGGACCAGCTGCGGCCGCCGTCGAAGGTTACGGTCGCGCCGCCATCGTTTCCATTCACCATGCGCTGGTTATCGTGCGGATCGATCCAGAGGCTGTGATAATCGCCGTGAGGGGTTTGAATCCGGCCCCACGATTTTCCTCCGTCGGTGGATTTGTAGAAATCCTTCGACGTGAAGGTGTACACGGTGTCGACTTGCTGCGGGTCGGCAAAGATGTGCCCGTAATAATACTGGCGCGAATGCATTTCAAAGCTGCCGTTGAGGAGCTTCCAGCTTTTTCCGGCGTCGTCGCTGCGGAAAATTCCTCCCTCATCCCCTCCGATGGTCGCGTAAATTCGATTCGAATCGGCCGGCGAGACCGCGATACCGATCTTGCCCATGTCGGATTTCGGCAACCCTTCCTTGAGCGGCGTCCACGTGTCGCCGCCGTCGGTCGTTTTATAAATTCCGCTGCCGGGACCGAATTCATAGATATCCCACGGCTGGCGCAATACTTGCCACGTGGTCGCGTACATGATTTTCGTGTCGCGCGGATCGACGCTCAGGTCCGCTGCGCCGGTTTTGTCGTTTACGTAGAGAATTTTCTTCCAGGTTTTTCCGCCGTCGTTGCTGCGGAAGACTCCCCGCTCTTCATTCGGGCCGTATGGATGGCCAATCGCGGCAACATAAACCAGATCGGCGTTCTTCGGGTCCACCCAAACTTTTCCTATCTGACTGGAATCTTTCAACCCGACACTCGCCCACGTGCGGCCGGCATCCGTCGATTTGTACACGCCATCGCCGTGCGAAATGTTCGCGCGCAGGCACGCTTCGCCCATTCCAACGTAGACGATGTTCGGATCGGATTCGGCGACTGCGATGGAGCCAACGCTGCCCGTCTTGAAGTAACGGTCGGAGATCGGCGTCCAGTTGATTCCGGCATCGGCAGTCTTCCACACGCCCCCGCCAGTCGCGCCCATGTAATACGTCAGCCGGTCTCCGGGCAGTCCCGCGACAGCCGTGACGCGTCCTCCGCGTTCAGGGCCGATGGAGCGCCAGCGCAGAGCCTGGAACGCGCTCGGATCGGTCTGCGCATGGGCTGCAAGCGAAGTCAACGTGAGAAACGCGAAGGAAAAAGCGGAAAACGCGATGATTCGACGCCGGTTCATCGGGCACCTCGGGCGAGGCGATAGGCATACCTAAGGTATACAAAAGGCATATCGCCGGGCGGATTATAGCAGGGCGGTTTTGCGCTGCAAGAGCTTCTCGCGCGCGCTATTTTGCCTTGCAGGAAGGCAGCCGGAACGAGCCGATTCGCGTGCGATAGTTCGTGTCGCCGTGCTTCAGGTAATCGCCGACATACCAAAACGTGCAGTCGTCGCTCGGATCCATGGCGGTCGTCGTGTAGTCTTCCCAACGAAGCGTGTTCGCCTGCGCGGCCTCGCCTTTCGCCAGAATCGTTTCCTGCACGCCGAGCTTCCCTTTCGGATCGTTTTCCTTACGCGCGGCGAAACGCTGCCCGGCGAAATTCGGCGTGCCTCCAAACGAATAGCCGACGCCGATGTCTCCCTTCGCGTCGATGTCAATGCTCGGCATGAAGCGGTAGAACTGGTCCGGCGCGTACGTTCCCTGCTGAAAGAGTTCCGGATCGCGGTTCTTGTCCAGGCGGAATTCATACCAGCGCACTCCGCCCGCACCTGATTTCGTGGCGATGGAATGGGCCGCGACAATCGATTCGCGCTTGCCGATACGGCGGTACACGAGCCGCTGCATGATTTTATCGCCCTGCACGTCGAGATGGCGGTCGGTACCGGGCTGCGGAATGCAACTCGAAAGCTGTCCGTTACAAAGATAGTGGTATGGCGCGACGGAAATTTTGTGCGGCCCGTCCGCCTTTGTGTTCGCGGGATTCGCCCAATCGACGTGAACCTTCCAAAAATAAATTCCGTCGTCTTCGAAGATTTTCTTTAGCTGCGTTCCGCCCGCGGCCATCATGATGTTGGGCGCGCCCGCGGGCGGCTGGTTCATGCCGTCGATGTCGGCGTTGTTCAGGAAGTTCACGCCGTCAATCACAATGCACTGCTCGGTCGCGGGCTCACCCTTGAGCATTTTGTTGCGGTCGGCTATGCAGACGTGCTTCTGGATTACGTCGTCGCCAGTGCTGGTCGGAACGTAGTAACCGTCGGGCCACACCGCCGGCCGGGGATAATCGGGAAAAAGCGGCCGCTCGAACGCATAGCGATAGTACGGACCGAGCGGATCGCTGGTCGTGCTGACCGCGTAACACATCGCGTACGTTCCGGGCGGCGGAGCGGCCGGAGCGGGATTTGCGCTGCCAGCGGGTGCCTGCCCTCGTCCTGGTGGAGATGGCGGCTGGGGCGGATTCGCCGGCGGAGCTGCCGCCGCGCCGGGAGAAGAAGTTCCGCCCGGCTTTGTCAGGTCGGCGAACTCTCCGGGAGCGATGCGCCGAAAGATCGGCATCACGATCAGCCAGCGTCCCGCGAGTTGGTCGTAGCGCACCACTGCGTCGCCATTGTTGCGAGCCTCACACACGCCGCCAAAGCCGGCGAAGATTGCATTGGTGACGACTGGACCGTAGAGGACTTTGCCCGTCGCATCGTAGCGAGCGCCCTTTTTCGTAAAGACAACCAGGCGCGAATTCACGACCTGGACGAGGTTGTCGGGACCGGCGGCGAGGCTGTTGTCAGACGGATTGCGAAATTGCGCCGTGCCCTGCGGACCTTCGAAGCCCGTGCCCAGCCCATCGAAGCTATCTCCAGCGGCGAGTGGAGGCCGCTTGCCCTGCGAAGTTTGCTCGACGGCCGCAGAGGCGGCGGATATCTCCGGCGGGTCGGGCGTCGCAGGATCCGGCCGCTGCTGCGGCTCATCCGGATCGATGGGCGAGAGTCCACAATCAGCCGATTCACATTCGGCTGGCTCAGT
>DASTCZ010000327.1:0-2890 GCA_035710585.1 Candidatus Acidiferrales bacterium
GGGCGAGCGCGGCGTGCTGATGCCGGAAATCCGCACCGCTGTGCGCACCGGCGACACGCTTGCGCACGAGCGGCGCGCGATGCAGAAGCGGCCGCCGCATATTCTCGTCACGACGCCCGAATCACTCTACATCCTGCTGACTGCGGCGAAGAGCCGAGAGAATCTGCGCTCCGTACGCACGGTGATCGTGGACGAAATTCACGCGGTCGCCGACGACAAGCGCGGCGCGCACCTTGCGCTTTCGCTCGAGCGGCTCGAAGCGCTGACTGCGCAGGCGCCCGTACGCATTGGGCTTTCCGCGACTCAGAAACCGATCGAGCTGGTCGCGGAATTTTTGTCTGGCGCGGACCGCCCGGCGCCGGTCATCGCGCAGATTTCGCAGCGCCGCGCGTTTGATCTCGCGGTCGAAGTTCCCGGCAGCGAGCTGGGGGCCGTGGCTTCAAACGAGATGTGGGACGAGATTTACAAGCGCATCGCCGAACTTGTTTCTTCCCATCGCTCAACGCTCGTCTTTGTGAACACGCGCAGGCTGGCGGAGCGCGTGGCTCATCATTTGCGCGAGCTTCTCGGCGAAGATGCGGTCGCTTCGCACCACGGAAGCCTTTCGCGATTGAGGCGGCTCGCGGTCGAAAACAAGCTGAAGGCCGGCGAACTGCGCGCGCTGGTTGCGACTGCGTCCTTGGAATTGGGGATCGACACTGGCTCGGTCGATCTTGTTTGTCACATCGGTTCGCCGCGGTCGATCGCCGTCGCTTTGCAGCGGGTGGGCCGCGCCGGGCACTGGCGCGGAGCGATGCCGAAGGGAAGATTCTTCGCGACCACGCGCGACGAGCTTATCGAATGCGCGGCGTTGGTGCGCGCGATTCGCGAGGGCAAACTCGATCAATTGGAGATTCCTCCGGCTCCACTGGACGTCCTCGCTCAGCAAATCGTCGCGGCGTGTGCAACGGATGATTGGAATGAAGACGATCTTTTTGCGCTGGTGCGGCGAGCGCATCCGTACCGGAAGCTTGCTAGAGCGGAATTCGATGAAGTGGTCGCGATGCTGTCCGACGGAATATCGGCGAGGCGCGGACGCTACGGGGCATATCTCCATCGCGATCGCGTAAACAGCCGATTGCGCGCGCGGCGCGGGGCGCGGCTGGCGGCGATTACGAGCGGCGGAGCCATTCCGGATAATGCGCTTTACAACGTGATTGCCCAGACGGAAGGGCTGACAGTTGGCACGGTGGACGAAGACTTCGCGGTGGAAAGCTTGCGCGGCGACATCATTCTCCTGGGCAACACGTCGTGGCGGATTCGGGGCGTTCGAGGCGGCGCTGTGTTGGTGGAGGATGCTCACGGCGCGCCGCCGACGATTCCCTTCTGGCGGGGCGAAGCTCCGGGCCGAACGATCGAGCTCTCGGAAGAAATCGCGCAGATCCGGGAAGAGGTGAGCAACCGTTCGCTGGAACTCTTTCCCATTGCCGAACGCGCCGACATCGCTGCTGGCTCCGATGCGGCCGCGTGGTTGAAGGAAAATTGTGGCCTTGATGATGCGGGCGCGGATCAGACCGTCGAGTACATCGTTCGCGGGCGAGCAGTACTGGGCGCGATCCCAACGCTGAAGACCGTAATTGCCGAGCGCTTCTTCGACGAGAGCGGCGGAATGCAGCTGGTGATCCACGCTCCGTTTGGCGCACGGATAAACAAGGCGTGGGGTCTATCACTTCGGAAGCGATTCTGCCGTTCATTCAATTTTGAATTGCAAGCCGCTGCTACGGACAACGGCCTGAATATTTCGTTGAGCGAAAGCCACAGCTTTCCGCTGGCCGACGTTTTCCACTTCTTGTATCCGGATTCGGTGCAGGAAGTTTTGGAGCAGGCCGTGCTTGCTTCGCCGATTTTTCCAACGCGCTGGCGCTGGGCGGCAAACCGCGCGTTAGCACTGCTTCGCTTTTCCGGCGGGAAGAAAGTTCCGCCGCAAATTCAGCGCATGCGCTCGGACGATCTGCTGGCCGCAGTCTTTCCGGAAGCGCTCGCGTGCCAGGAAAACATCGAAGGCGACATCAAAGTTCCCGAGCATCCGCTCGTGCGTGAAGCGATGCGCGATGCGCTTTCCGAGGCGATGGACATCGATGGGCTGAAGAATGTGCTAAGCGCGATTCGCGCCGGCGAGATTCGATGCGTCGCAATCGATACGCCGGTTCCTTCCGAGTTTTCGCACGAGATTTTGAATGCCAATCCGTACGCGTATCTCGATGATGCGCCACTTGAAGAGCGCCGCGCGCGTGCGGTCGAAATGCGGCGCGCGCTGCCCGAATCCGTGCTTGAGGAGGTTGGCGCGCTCGATCCGGCAGCGATCGATGAAGTTCGCGCGGAAGCGTGGCCCGACGTGCGTGATGCCGACGAACTGCATGACGCGTTGCAGACGCTCGTCGCGGTTCCGTGTGACGATGTGCGTGCGATACCACATGCGCAAATCGCGCCGTGGCGGGGTTTTTTTGAAGAGCTAGCCGCCGCAAATCGCGCAGCTGAGGCGCGCGCGGACGGACGAAGCTATTGGGTGTGCGCAGAGCGTGCGGAAATTTTCCGAAGGCTTTTTCCGAACGTAGAGTTCTCGCAGCCGCTGCCGAGAATCTCCAGTGTCGAAGCATCCTCGGAGGAGGCTGAGCTCGAACTCGTTCGTGGATGGATGGCGCACGCGGGACCGGTTTCAGTGCGGCAGCTGGCTGCACACCTGGGCGTATCGGATTCCGCTATCGAGCGCGCGATGTTGAAGCTGGAAGCGCAAGGAGCCGTGCTGCGCGGAAAGTTTACGAGCCCGCATGCAGCTGAACTCGAATGGTGCGACCGGCGGCTTCTCGCGCGGATTCACCGGCTCACAATCGGTGCGCTGCGACGCGAAATT